>JAEZVM010000244.1 GCA_023420795.1 Pseudomonadota bacterium | reverse complement strand
CGGCGCGAAACCGCGCGACACCGACCGAGCCGGCAAGCGTCAGGCGCGGATAGCGCTGCGCCTGTGCGCCGCCGATCTCGGCGCTGGCGGCGGCGACCTCGCGTTCGGCGGTGAATATGTCGGGCCGCTGCGCGAGCGTCTGCGCCGGCAGTGCGGCAATCGCCACCGGTGCCGCGTCATCCCGCGCGGCGACGTTCGCGGCAAGCTGCTGCCGCAGCTGCGACTCGGGAATGGCGGTCAGCGCGACCAGCGCCTTGATGTCGATATCGCACTGCGCGCGCTGCTGCGTCGCCCGCGCATTGCCTTCGGCGGCGCTGGCGCGCGCGAGCGCAGCCGTGGCAGGCGCCTGGAAACCGGCATTGGCGCTCAGCTCCGACAGGCGGGCGATCTCGGCGCGCGAGGCGGCGTCGGCAAGTGTGATGTCGAGCAGTTTTTCGCAGGCACGCAGGCCGTGGTACAGGTTCGCGACTTCGGCGGCGACCGATACCCGCGCGTCATGCCAGCCCGCCTGCGCGACTTCCAGTCGTGCCTGCGCTGCGTCGCGCCCTGCGCGCCGGGCGCCGAACAGGTCGATTTCCCAGGAAGGCTGCAGCGCCGCCCGCGCCACGGTGTTCATCGGCAATGGCGGCTGCGCACTGCTGCGTGAAATGCTTGCCGATGCATCCAGCGCCGGCAGCATTGCCGCACCAGCCGCCACGCGTGCGGCGCGGGCCTGTTCGATGCGTGATTTCGCCGATGCCACCGACGGGCTGACAGCCTGCGCCGCGTCGATGAGCCGCACCAGCAGGGAATCGCCCTGTTGCTGCCACCATTGCGCAAGATCGGTGAGGTTGCCGTTGTGCGGCAGCGGCGCATGCCATTGGGCCGGCGCTTCCGCTCGTGTATCCATGCGCGACGTCGATGTGGCGCAGGCAGCGAGCAGCAGCGGCATGCAGGCGCACGCCATTCGTTGAAGTGCATTCATGAGAGATTCTTTTTGTTGTTTTTGGAACGGAAGGCGATTCGCCGGTGGCGTACCGCATATTCCCTTATTGTTCGCCCGCTCCGGATAATGCCACGGAAGTCGATTTACCGAGGCGACAGGTAGCGATGCTCTGCCGCCCGCCCTCTGAACGCGATGCACAACGTCAGCAGCGAAGCGGCAACGGCAGCGACGATCGCTATTTCAGCCTGCAGCGGTAACTCCTGCACGCCGAACCATGCGCCGCTGTATATCACGCCTGCCGCCGTAGCTGTCAGCCGCGTCGCCTCGAATACCGGATGATTTCCGCGTCGTTCCATCAGCCCGCCGACGGTCCACAGGCCGGCGGTGAGCCACAGCGCATAGGTGGCGCGCTCCAGCAACGGCATTGTGGACCAGGCCGCCAGAAAATGCGTTGCCACCAGCAGCACGATGGCGAACTGCGCGGTGCAATATGCCTGCTCGGCGCGCGTCAGTGGCGGATCGTACAACGGACGATCGATGTCGAACGGCGCTGCCGGCCATTTCTGCGCAACGTCATTCGGATGCCAGCCGGGCGGTGCGAACCACACCTTCAGCTTGTCGCGAATACGTTGCGCACGCCAGCAATCGAGCCAGATTGCCTTGTAGCCTTCGAGGTTCGCCCACAGCGGATTCCAGCTGCGGAGCGGGCTGCGCGTGCCATACACGATGCATTCATCTTCTCGCTCATCGATGAAGGTGCCGAACAGCCGGTCCCAGATCATCAGGATACCGCCATAGTTCTTGTCGATATAAATGTCGTTGACCGCGTGGTGCACACGGTGGTTGGACGGCGAGCCGAATACACGGTCGAACCAGCCGAGCCGGCCGATCTGTTGCGTGTGTATCCAGAACTGGTACAGCAGGTTGACAAGCCCGACGGCAGCGAACACCTCGATCGGATAACCGAGCAGCGCCATCGGCACATAGAAGATCCAGCCGAGCAGCGCTCCGCTGCTGGTCTGCCGCAGCGCGGTCGAAAGGTTGTAGTCCTCACTCTGGTGATGCACCACATGCGCCGCCCATAGCACGTTTACCTCATGGCTCATCCGGTGCAGCCAGTAATAACAGAAGTCATACAGAAGCACGCCTGAAATCCAAACCCACACGCTGCCGGTGGAAAGCTCGAACAGGGCAATGCGCTCGACCAACCATGCGTAAATGCCGATCCGCAGCACATACATGAACACGCCGCTGACCTGACTCAGCACGCCGAGGCTCAGGCTGTTGATCGCATCGTTCAGGCGATAGGTATTGCGCCGGCGCAGCAGGCCGACGATCAGTTCGATCACGATCAGAATGAAGAAGACCGGTGTGGCGAGGGTGATGATCTTTTCCTGCATCGCTGCCTCCGTGCACGCATGATCCGGCAATCGTAGCGGAACGGCAGGAGAGAAAAATGCCTGAAAGCAGCGGGGTTGATTATTCTCATGCGGCTGCCGCAAGGTAAAGAAGCGGGCGAGGCGTGACCCGCCCGACAGGATTCGGCATTTCTGAATCTCGTCATCCCGAGTAAAGCGAAGGATCTCGCCTCGCTCCCATAGCGCAATGGAATCGATACGCGAGATCCCTCACATTCGTTCGGGATGACAGAGTGGGTTTTTAACGGGATAGGTTCACAGCTTTGCCGCCAGCTCGGCCCCTTCGCGAATCGCGCGCTTTGCATCCAGCTCTGCCGCCAGCGCCGCGCCGCCGATCAGGTGAAAGCGCGGGCCGCTGCCGTTCTGCTCCTTCGGCATCAGCTCGGTCAGCGATTCCTGCCCTGCGCAGATCACCACATTGTCCACTTCCAGCACGCGAGGCTGGCCGCTGACGGTGATGTGCAGGCCGTCGTCGTCGATCCTGTGGTATTCGACGCCCCCGATCATCTTTACGCCCTTGCGCTGCAGCGTGGCGCGGTGCACCCAGCCGGAGGTCTTGCCAAGCGATGCGCCGAGTTTGCTGGCCTTGCGCTGCAGGAGATAAACCGTGCGCACCGGCTGTTCCGGCGCGGGCGTGCAGAGGCCGCCGTTGACGTCGGCATTCAGATCCACCCCCCATTCGCCGAGCCAGTGGTTCAGCGGAACGGGCAGCGGTACATGCGGATCGTGCAGCAGGAATTCGCTGACATCGAAGCCGATGCCGCCCGCGCCGACAACCGCGACGCGCCTGCCGACCGGTGCGTTGTTCCGCAGCACGTCGAGATAGGAAAGCACCTTCGGATGGTCGATGCCGTCGATCTTCGGCGTGCGCGGCACGATGCCGGTGGCAACGATCACTTCATCGAAACCCTGCTGCAACAGTTCCTCTCGCGTGACCTTCCTGTTCAGCACGACTTCGACGCCGGTGACTTCCAGTCGCCGGCGGAAGTAGCGCAGCGTCTCAGCGAATTCTTCCTTGCCCGGCACGCGCATCGCGAAATTGAATTGCCCGCCGATGCGGTCGGTCGCGTCGAACAGAGTGACATGATGGCCGCGCTCGGCGGCAACCGTCGCCGCAGACAGGCCGGCGGGGCCTGCGCCCACCACGGCGATGCGGCGCGGCTGCGGAGTTTTTGCATACACCAGTTCCGTTTCATAACCGGCGCGCGGATTGACGAGGCAGCTTGCGCGCTTGTTGGCGAAGGTATGGTCGAGGCAGGCCTGGTTGCAGGCGATGCAGGTGTTGATCTCGTCGGCGCGGCCTTGCGCCGCCTTGTTCACGAATTCCGGGGCGGCGAGGAAGGGCCGCGCCATCGACACCATGTCGGCATCGCCGCCGGCGAGGATGTCCTCGGCTATCTCCGGCGTGTTGATGCGGTTGGAGGCAACGACCGGAATCGAAATTTCCTTGCGCAGACGGCCGGCCAGCGAACGGAATGCTGCGCGCGGAACCGACGTGACGATGGTCGGCACGCGGGCCTCATGCCAGCCGATGCCGGTGTTGATGATGGTGACGCTGGCCGCCTCCAGCGCCTTTGCGACCGCGACAACGTCCTCCCATGTATTGCCGCCTTCGACGAGGTCGAGCAGTGAATGGCGGTACATGATGATGAAGTCGGTGCCGACAGCGGCGCGTACCTGTTTCACGATTTCGACCGGGAGGCGCATGCGGTTCTCGATCGGGCCGCCCCACTGGTCGGTGCGTTGGTTGGTGCGCGCGCACAGGAACTGGTTGAGCAGGTAGCCTTCGCTGCCCATGATTTCGATGCCGTCATAACCGGCCTGCTTGGCCAGCTTCGCGCTGCGCACATAGTCGTGGATGGTGCGCTCGATGCCTTTCTCGTCGAGTTCGCGCGGCTTGAACTTCGAGATTGGCGATTTGATCGCCGACGCCGACACGACGAAGGGCTGGTAGCCGTAGCGGCCGGCATGCAGGATCTGCATCAGGATCTTGCCGCCTTCCTGATGCACGGCATCGGTGACGATGCGATGGTTGAAGGTGTCCAGCACATTGTTGAGCGTGCCGCCGAACGGCAGCAGCCAACCCTCGCGGCTGGGAGAAATGCCGCCAGTGACGATCAGGCCAACGCCGCCTTTCGCGCGTTCGCGGAAGTAGGCGGCCAGCTTCGGATAGTTGTAGAAGCGGTCTTCCAGGCCGGTGTGCATCGAGCCCATGACGACGCGGTTTTTCAGCGTGGTGAAGCCGAGGTCAAGCGGGGCGAGCAGGTGAGGGTAGGTCTGTGTTGTCATTTTTCTATGCGGTCGTTGTGCGTGAG
>JAEZVM010000241.1 GCA_023420795.1 Pseudomonadota bacterium | reverse complement strand
CGTTTCTCCGGCGGCTCATCCGGCCTCGTGATCGGCCATGCATCGCCGGAAGCGGCGGAGGGTGGTGCGATCGGTTTGGTGAACGATGGCGACATCATCGAAATTGACATTCCGGAGCGCCGCATTCATCTGAAAATCAGCGATGCCGAACTGGCGCAGCGTCGTGCCGCCATGGAAGCGAAGGGTGACAAAGCATGGAAGCCGGAGAACCGGCAGCGGGTGGTATCGCAGGCGCTGCAGGCATATGCTGCGCTGGCAACTTCAGCCGATCGTGGTGCTGTGCGCGATCTGTCGCAGCTGAAGCGATAAGTCGAAGCGAACCAATAAAAGAGGCGGCAAATCTACCGCCTTTTTTATTTTTTGAATGCTTTCTGCACCCGCTCCTGGCGGGCCTTTTCGAGCTGCTCATGCGCCTTGCGCTTGTCCAGACCGAGCATCCTTTCGATGAATTCGAACCAGATGAAGGCGATCAGGAACAGACCGCCGATCCACCACCACGACAACTCGGCAAAAGGGCCGACCTCGAAGTAGCGCAGGATTGACAATACAACAATGGCAATGATGATCAACATAAGAACTCCGTGTCATGCGACATGGGAAAAGATTGTAACGGACAAAGTTGCCGTCAACCGCATGTGGTAATTTCGCGTTTCAGGATGGAGCACCAGTTTTATTGATGTAAAATTGATGCCACTTTTTCTTTGGGAGAGATGAATGAAACGTTTGATGTTGGTTTGCGTAGCTGCTGGCGCTCTGGTTTCCAATGCTGCGATGGCAAGCGCAGATCTGGCGAAAGCGAAGAACTGCCTGGCCTGCCACGCAGTTGCAAACAAGCTGGTTGGCCCGGCATTCAAGGACGTGGCTAAGAAATACGCTGGCCAGAAGGATGCGGAAGCCAATCTGACGCAGAAGGTCCTGAAGGGCAGCAGCGGCGTCTGGGGCACTGTACCGATGCCGGCAAACGCTCAGGTCAACGAAGCTGAAGCCCGCACGCTGGTGAAGTGGGTTCTGAGCCAGAAGTAAACGAACACTGATTCGATTACGAAGAAAAGCGCCCGCAAGGGCGCTTTTTCATTTTGTGTAAGCCTAATGAAAAAGCCCTGGTCGTGGACCAGGGCTTTTTGTTGTGCTGCAGTGGAGGCTTACTTCACCACGGCGATCACGTCGCGCTTGCCACCCTTGTAGGTGTACAGCGTCAGCGTGCCGTTCTTCATGTCGCCCTTGTTGTCAAAGGCGATATTGCCGGTCACGCCGTTGTAGTTGGTCTTGGTCAGCTCCGGCAGATACTTCGCCGGCTCGGCGGAGCCTGCCTTCTTCATCGCCTCGACCATTACCATCACTGCGTCATAGACGTACGGAGCATAGAGCTGCACGTCGATGCCAAACTTCTTCTTGTAGGCTGCACGGAACTCGTCCATGCCCTTCTTCTGTGCGTCTTCCACACCGCCTGCTTCCGCGCAGACAACCTTGCCAGGTTCGCCGATTGCGTCTGCTGCCAGGGTGACCAGGTTCTCGGTACAGATGCCGTCGCCGCCCATCATCTTGGCGTTGATGCCGAGTGCCTTCATCTGGCGCAGCATCGGACCGGCAACCGCATCCATGCCGCCGTAGAACACGACGTCCGGATTCTTGGCCTTGATGGCGGTCAGGATCGCGTTGAAGTCGGTTGCCTTGTCGTTCGTGTATTGCTGGGATACGACTTGCACGCCCTTCGCCTTCGCGCCCTTGATGAATTCATCGGCAACGCCCTGGCCGTAGGCGGTACGGTCGTCGATCACCGCAACCTTCTTCGCCTTCAGCTGGTCGGCTGCATAACGGCCCAAGGTGCCGCCAAGCTGGCCGTCGTTGGCCACCACGCGGAAGGTGGTCTTGAAGCCTTGCTGGGTGTATTTCGGATTGGTTGCCGACGGGGAGATCTGCGGTACACCTGCATCGCTGTAGATCTTCGAGGCCGGGATGGTGGTGCCGGAATTCAGGTGGCCGATCACGCCATTGACCTTCGCATCGACCAGCTTCTGTGCAGCGGCGGTGCCCTGCTTCGGATCGGCGGCGTCGTCTTCGGCCAGCAGTTCGAACTTGATCTTCTTGCCGCCGATGGTCACGCCCTTGGCGTTGAGCTCGTCGATGGCCATGCGTGCGCCGTTTTCATTGTCCTTGCCCAGGTGGGCGATCGAGCCCGAGATCGGGCCGACGTGGCCGATCTTGACCACTTGTTCCTGTGCCGATGCTGCACCTGCAAACGCAAATGCGATCGCGCCAGCCACCGGAATCATTTTTGTCGTGAACTGCATAAAATAATCTCCTGAGAATTGATAAATCAACAAGTTGTTATGCCACTCGCTCAGATTTAGTATTCAGATTTCTGAACAGCAAGACGGTACAACAGAAAAAACGGTTCGCAAAGTGTTTTCATGCATTTTCTTGCAACATTTTTTTGCTTTTTTACATGACTAAATTTCATACGCTCGACAAGGTGGACCGCAAACTGTTGAACCTGCTGCAGAAAGACAATCAGACGCCGACCAGAACGCTAGCCGAGAAGGTACACATCTCTCAGCCGACCTGCCTGCGGCGGGTGCGGGAACTGCGCGAGGCTGGCATTATCGGCGCTGATGTATCACTGGTGGATCCGTTCGCGCTGGGTTACGGGATGCTCGCCTTCCTCGAAGTCTCGCTGAACAATCAGTCGGACGAACACATGCAGGATTTCGAGGCGCGCATGGCGAAGGAAACGGAAGTCATGCAGTGCTATTTCGTGTCAGGCGAATACGACTATTTCCTTGTCGTGCATGTGATCGACATGGATGCGTATTACCAGTTTGTGCGACGGGTGATTTCCGGCTCGGGCAATGTACGCCATTTCCAGTCGCGCTTCCCGATGAAGCGCGCCAAGTTCGCGACGCGCATCGCATTTGATGAAAAGGCAGCCGAAATCCAGGTGCGTACCACCAAGTAGGCGATCGGCTATGCCTGGGCCGGAAGAGAACTCGTGCTCTTTCCCTGCCCGTAAGAGGGCATTCCGGTAAAGGCGAAGTCCACGTCCGGCCGGCGGCCGGAAACGATGTCCGCGATTGCACGGCCGGAGCCGCAGCCCATGGTCCAGCCGAGCGTGCCGTGCCCGGTATTGAGGAACAGGTTGTCGAATCGTGTTCTGCCGATGTACGGCACGTTCGACGGCGTCAGCGGGCGCAGGCCTGTCCAGTATTCCGGGCTGCCGTAGTCGCAGGCATCCGGAAACAGTTCGTGGGTGCGGCGCGTGATCATTTCGCAGCGCACCGTATTCAGTTCGCGCGTATAGCCGTTCAGCTCGCAGGTGCCTGCAACGCGCAGGCGATTGCCGAGGCGCGATACCACTAGCTTGTAGCCGTCGTCGGTCAACGACACCGTCGGCGCGGCATTCGGGTTGGTTACCGTGTATGTGGCGGAGTATCCCTTGCCGGGATAGACCAGCAGGTCGATGCCGAGCGGCTTGAGCAGCGGCACGGAAAAACTGCCGAGCGCCACCACGAATGCATCGGCATGCAGCACGCGATGATGTCCTTCGTGATCGATGATTTCTACGCCGCTGATTCTTGCTGCGGAACCGGTGCCTTCGTGAAGTAGTCGCGTGACGGTGGTGTTGAAATGGAAATCCACGCCGGCCGCCTCTGCCTTGCTAGCCAGGCTGGTAGTGAATTTATGAATGTCGCCGGATTCATCGGTGGCGGTGAAGTCGCCGCCAACGATCTTGCCGCGCATGGCGGCGAGCGCGGGCTCGATCCGGATTACTTCTTCTGCGTCGATCGACTGGCGCGGGCAGCCAAACTCGCGCATCAGGCGTGCCGTGGCGATTGAATGCTCGAATTCCCTGCGATCGGTATAGAAGTGCAGGATGCCGCGCGAAAGCTGGTCGTATTCGATGCCGGTTTCGGCGCGCACCGTCTGCAGCGTCTGGCGGCTGTATTCCGCAATCGCGACGATCTGCCGGATATTGCGGGCGGTACGCGCCGGCGTGCATTCGCGCAGGAATTGCAGACCCCATTTCCACTGCAGTAATTCGGGCCGGAAGCGGTACAGCAGCGGCGCGTCCTCCCTGCCCAGCCATTTCAGGACCTTCAGCGGAGCCGAGGGATTGGCCCAGGGCACGGCATGCGAGACCGAGATCTGGCAGCCGTTGGCAAAACTAGTTTCCTGTGCGGCACCCGGCTGTCTATCGAGAACCGTGACCTCATGGCCGGCCTTGTGCAGGAACCATGCGGAGGCGGTGCCGATAATGCCGGAACCCAGGACGATGACTTTCATGAGAATCGCTTATGTGCGCAAGAGCACGGGCAAGGCTTGACGAAGAAACGGATTAGGAGCGGTCAAAGGAAAGAATTATTCCGAAGCATTTTGCAGTTTGGTGATTTCCTGCGCGACTGCGCGCGTGACCACATCCCGGATAGAATGATGCAGGCCGTCCCTGATATCGGAGGCCAGGTTTTCGACAGCGGTCTGCAAGACATCCGCCAGGCTGTCGCGCACGCGCTGCTCCAGCATGAAGTCGATGCGCTCAAGCACCTGATGCAGCACGCGCTCGCGCACCTCACGTTCCAGCCGGTCCCATTGTTGCTCATCCTGCGCCAGCGCGGCGCTGATATCGAGCATGTCCGGATCATCCTGCGCCAGCTCTTCCTGCGCGGTCGGTGCGGCAGCCAGCGGAGCGGGTTTTTCCTCGGGCAGCTCGGCAGCCTGGGGACTCGGAATGATTTCTGTCAGGACCGGGATGCCGGCATCCATCATGGGATTGGTACTCATGTCTTTTCCGCGACAAAATGCGTTAACGGATAGCCGCGCTGCTGGTAGAAA
>JAEZVM010000024.1 GCA_023420795.1 Pseudomonadota bacterium | reverse complement strand
GAATGCGGCGCTCCGGAATGTCAATTTCGATGATGTCGCCATCGTTCACCAAACCGATCGCACCACCCTCCGCCGCTTCCGGCGATGCATGGCCGATCACGAGGCCGGATGAGCCGCCGGAGAAACGACCATCGGTAAACAGCGCGCACGCCTTGCCCAGCCCTTTGGACTTGATATACGAAGTCGGGTACAGCATTTCCTGCATGCCTGGCCCGCCCTTCGGGCCTTCGTAGCGGATGATGACGACATCGCCTTCCTTGACCGTATCTCCAAGAATGCCTTCCACTGCCGCATCCTGGCTTTCGAACACGCGCGCCTTGCCGATGAACTTGAGGATGCTTTCATCGACGCCGGCGGTCTTCACGATGCAGCCCTTTTCCGCCAGATTGCCGTACAGGACAGCCAGGCCGCCGTCCTTCGAATACGCATGCGCCTTGTCGCGGATGCAGCCGTGCGCACGGTCGTTATCGAGCTTGTCGTAACGCTTGTCCTGCGAAAACGCAACCTGCGACGGAACGCCGCCCGGCGCCGCAAGGAAGCGCTGATGCACAGCCGGATCGCTGGTACGCATTACGTCGTTGGCGGCGATCGCCTCACCCAGCGTCTTGCTGTGCACTGTCGGCACGCTGGTGTCGAGCAGGCCTGCGCGATCGAGTTCGCCGAGAATGCCGACGATGCCGCCGGCGCGATGCACGTCCTCGATGTGATAGTCCTGCGTCATCGGCGCGACCTTGCACAGGCAAGGCACTTTGCGCGAAATACGGTCGATGTCGGCCATGCTGAAATCGACGCCGGCTTCCTGCGCAGCGGCCAGCAGATGCAACACTGTGTTGGTAGAACCGCCCATCGACACGTCGAGCGCCATTGCGTTCTCGAACGCGGTCTTTGTCGCGATCGAACGCGGCAGCACCGATGCATCGTCCTGCTCGTAGTAACGCTTGGCGATTTCGACCACGAGGCGACCGGCGCGCAGGAACAACTGCTTGCGGTCGGCATGGGTCGCGACGATGGTGCCGTTGCCCGGCAGGGACAGGCCGAGCGCCTCGGTCAGACAGTTCATCGAATTCGCAGTGAACATGCCGGAGCAGGAGCCGCAGGTCGGACAGGCGGAGCGCTCGATGTCGGCAACCTGCGCATCGGAGACGGTCGGATCGCCGGCCTGGATCATCGCGTCGATCAGATCGACCTTGATGATCTTCTGCTGGCCTTCCTGCTTGCCGTGCAGCGCCTCGATTACCTTGCCGGCTTCCATCGGGCCGCCGGAGACGAACACCGCCGGAATGTTCAGGCGCATCGCCGCCATCAGCATGCCGGGCGTGATCTTGTCGCAGTTAGAAATGCAGACCATCGCATCGGCGCAGTGCGCGTTGACCATGTACTCGACCGAATCCGCGATCAGTTCGCGCGACGGCAGCGAATACAGCATGCCGCCGTGGCCCATCGCGATGCCGTCATCGACCGCGATCGTATTGAACTCCTTCGCGACGCCGCCGGCCGCCTCGATCTCGCGCGCCACCATCTGGCCAAGGTCCTTCAGATGTACATGACCCGGGACGAACTGGGTGAAGGAATTGACCACCGCGATGATCGGCTTTTCGAAATCGCCATCCTTCATACCGGTGGCGCGCCACAGTGCGCGCGCGCCGGCCATGTTGCGGCCATGGGTGGTAGTGCGGGAACGGTATTGCGGCATCGTCTGTCTCCGGAAATGTCTGGGATGAAAACGGCTAGGTTGCCTTGCCCTTAGCTGCGTGTCAAATATATGATTCGTTATTGATTGATACGCAAAACATATGAATATTGAGCTGAGACAACTGCGCTATTTCGTGGCGGTGGCCGAGGAAAGCCACTTCGGCCGCGCAGCCGCGCGCCTGCATATGACGCAGCCGCCGTTGTCGCAGACGATCCAGTCGCTGGAAGCCGCATTGGGCACCGCGCTGTTTGCGCGCACCCGACGCAGCGTCGCGCTGACGCCCGCAGGCATCGCATTGCTGCCGGAAGCACGCCGCATCCTGCAGCAGGCCGGCGCCCTGCCCGATCTGGCGCGGCGTGCCGCGTCCGGCGAATCGGGGCTGCTGTCGCTGTCCTTCGTCTCGACCGCCGACTACAGCATCCTGCCGCCGCTGCTGCGCGAATTCCGCGAACGCCATCCGCAGGTGCAGATCGACTTGCGGGAAGCGACCACCGATGTACAGATGGAAGACCTGATGCAGGGCAGGATCGATGCCGGGCTGCTGATTCCACCACTGCACGACAAGGCGAAAGCGGAACTGGAATACATGACTGTGCTGTCGGAACCGCTGATCCTGGCAGCGCCGCAGGACCTGATGGCGCTGCGCGGCAAGAGCGCAGCCACGCTGAAAGCGGTCGCCGACATGCCGCTGATTATTTTCCCGCGCCGGATCGCGCCCGCCTTCCACGACGCGATTCTCGGCTGCTTTCGCGATGTCGGCCTGACGCCGCGCATCGGACAGGAAGCGATCCAGATGCAGACCATTGTCGGCCTCGTTTCGGCAGGCATGGGCATCGCGCTTGTGCCACAATCCGTGTCGAACCTGAAGCGCCCCGGCGTCGAATACAAACCCTTGTCTGGCAAGACCTTGTCCGTCGAAACCGGCCTCGCATGGCGGCGCGACAACCTGTCCCCGGTATTGCACGCTTTTCTCGAACTTCTGCGAAAGAAACGATAGATGCTCGTCCATCCTCTTCCCGATCCGATCGCCTTTTCCATCGGCCCCGTGTCGGTGCACTGGTACGGCCTGATGTACATGGTCGCGTTCATCCAGTTCATCGTGCTCGGCCGCGTACGCGCCACGCAGCCCCATATGGCCGCAGCCGGCTGGAAGAAGGAAGATCTGGACGACATGCTGTTCTACGGCGTGCTCGGCGTGGTGCTCGGCGGGCGGCTGGGTGAAGTGCTGTTCTACAACCCCGGCTACTACTTCAGCCATCCGCTGGAAATCCTCGCGGTCTGGAAAGGCGGCATGTCCTTCCACGGCGGCTTCCTCGGCGTGCTGATCGCGATGTCGCTATGGGCGCGCAAGGCCGGCAAGCGCATCGTCGATGTCTATGACTTCATCGCACCGATGGTGCCGCTCGGTTATGCCGCCGGCCGCATCGGCAACTTCATCAATGCCGAACTGCCGGGTCGCGCCGCCGACCCGTCGCTGCCGTGGGCGATGATCTGGCCGAACGTCGAT
>JAEZVM010000345.1 GCA_023420795.1 Pseudomonadota bacterium | reverse complement strand
CCCCCTGCTCTTCGAGTCGCCGCAACGCTTCCCGTACGAGGCCGGACCCGATGCCGCGCCCCTGATGCGCGGGCAGCACCGAAACCGGGCCGAGCCCGAACCATCCCGATGCGCCATCCGAAACCGTCACCGGAGAAATCGCGACATGGCCCACGATCTCGCCGCTCATCTCAGCCACGAGCGAGATCGTCAATGCATTCGCGCTGCGCAGGGCTTTGATGATGTACTGCTCCGTATGGCTCGTATGCGGAACATCTAGGAAGGCGGCGACGGTAAGTGCATCGATTGCGGCAGCATCGGCCGGCGCTTCCGCGCGGACATGAATGTTCATCGGGTTCATTCCATCGTATGGATAAGGGCTTCTCGCCTCGAACAGCCTGCCCTCGGCATCACCGCCCGTTGCTGCGGTATCTGGCTAGCGCCGACCTGAGCCACTGGCCGCTCTCCACCGGCGCATTCGCGCCGCACCGCACTTGATAGGGCTTGCCGCTGATGCTGCTTTCGCTTGCAGCACGGGCGATGAAATCCTCGGCCGTGGCTACAAGCCCCTTCGCCAGCAGATAGTCATATTTCTTGTTCAGGTGTGCCACCGCCTCGTTCGCGCTGTACCAGCTGCCGTTCCGATTGAACTGGCAGCCGGAGTCTTTAAGATGCGCGATGAGATGCGTGATTTCCTGTCTGGCTGCGGGCGCCGGCTCGCCGGCAAAGGAGAGGCCGGGAAGCAGAAACAGGAGGAGGATAAAGCGGAGCATCGGATTGATCTTGGGATATTGGATTTCGGGGGCAAGCCACTCTTTCCGCTGCAGTGTAAGCACGAAGCATTCTCGTCGCAACAATTGGCGGCAACCGACTCTTACCGCATCGGGTTGACGAAATCCCCTGAAGGGCTATACTCGGTCACGCGTTCAACGTCCTGTTTCTTCTGCCCAAGTGACCAAGCCATTCATTCCTGCGAATTGCTTCCGTCCGGCGCCGGCCGAGGAAAAGTTGCGCCCGTTCGTTTCAGTCACCCCCACTCTTCGCCGCACCCGATTTTCCGCGCGAGCACTCGCCCGCCTCTCCTAGGCTCGGCGAGCGCCGCAAGAATCCGTTGAGGCGGATTCGGTCGCTCCCGAGCTCCCCACCCAGATACCTGCCGATGTGCTAACGCCTGAGCGCGTACGGCACGCTGTTCCATCGACATGCCGATTCCTGCCGGATCGGCGAAGGAGCCTTTCATGAAAATCGAACGTTACCTGACCCAGGCCGATGCCACCGTACTGAGCCGACTTGCCGAGCAGCTGCTGCGCGTGCGGGATGTGAAATTCAACGCAGGCGAAGACCTGATCGACCTTCTTTCGACGGCAATCCTGCTTCCCGAAAACAGCGAGCGGAAGGATTGCGTGTCCCTATATGCCGAAGTGACCTATAGCCCGGTCGGCTCGGACGACAAGCAGATCATCGTGATTGTCTGCCCGCAGGATGCGAACCAGGCGCTTGCGCGCGTGTCCGTGCTTGCGCCGGTCGCGCTGGCTCTGCTCGGCCGGACTGTTGGCACCGTGGTCGATGTGCCGCTGCCTTTCGGCCAGATGCAGACGGTGCGCGTGCTCGACGTCACGCCCTTGTCCGCAAGCGTCGTGCCCGTGACGGCATAGAAAAAATGACATATTTTTGTTCGGTTTTTGGCAGCTCACGAAAGAAAAGAAGGAGGGGGCGCACTCAAATGGTGCATTTATACTTTTAGCTCCCGAAAAACCGAACAAAATTAGTGCGTGCTGCACCGCATTCAGCGATAATTCCCCACCCTAGTGCAACGGCTATTTTTTACTACCCTGGAGAATGTTATGAAATATGCGAATGTGGAGGAATTTCTTGAATATGTGAGGGAGCGCAACCCGGGGCAGCCCGAGTTCCATCAGGCAGTAGGCGAGGTGATGGAAAGCTTGTGGCCATTCATTGCGAAGAATCCGAAATACGCCGAGCATGGCCTGCTCGACCGCCTGGTCGAGCCGGAACGCCTTGTGATGTTCCGTGTGTCATGGGTCGACGACAAGGGTGAAGTCAAGGTCAATCGCGGCTACCGGATCCAGCACAGCGCGGCGATCGGTCCGTACAAGGGCGGCCTGCGTTTCCATCCGTCCGTAAACCTGTCGATCCTGAAGTTCCTCGCGTTCGAACAGACGTTCAAGAATGCACTGACGACGCTGCCGATGGGCGGCGGCAAGGGCGGTTCCGACTTCGACCCGAAGGGCAAGAGCCCGGGCGAAGTGATGCGTTTCTGCCAGGCTTTCGTTTCCGAGCTGTTCCGCCATGTTGGTGCTGATACCGACGTGCCGGCAGGCGATATCGGCGTCGGCGGCCGCGAAGTCGGCTTCATGGCCGGCATGATGAAGAAGCTGTCGAACCGCGCTGACTGCGTGTTCACCGGCAAGGGACTGGCCTTCGGCGGCTCGCTGATCCGTCCGGAAGCAACCGGCTACGGCACTGTCTATTTCGTCGAAGAGATGCTCAAGCGCGTCGGCAAGAATCTGAACGGCATGCGCGTATCGGTTTCCGGTTCGGGCAACGTTGCTCAGTATGCAGTCGAGAAGGCGATGGCACTGGGCGCGAAGGTGGTGACGGTATCCGATTCGAGCGGCACGGTGATCGACGAGGAAGGTTTCACGACCGAGAAGCTGGAAGTGCTGATGGAAGTGAAGAACCATCTGTACGGCCGCGTCGATGAGTATGCGAAGCGCGTGGGCGCGAAGTTCGTGCCGGGTGTGCGCCCGTGGGGCGTGAAGGTGGATGTGGCGCTGCCGTGCGCAACGCAGAACGAGCTGGACATCGAGGACGCGAAGACGCTGATCAAGAACGGCGTGATCTGCGTGGCCGAAGGCGCGAACATGCCGAGCACGCAGGAAGCAGCGTACCTGTTCGAGAAGAGCGGCGTGCTGTACGCACCAGGCAAGGCCAGCAACGCCGGCGGTGTAGCAACTTCGGGCCTGGAAATGACGCAGAACGCAATGCGCCTGTCCTGGGGCCGCGACGAAGTGGACGCGCGCCTGCACACCATCATGCGCGACATCCACGATGCCTGCATCAAGCATGGCCAGCGTGCCGACGGCAGCGTCAGCTACATCGATGGCGCCAATATCGCCGGCTTCGTGAAGGTGGCCGATGCGATGCTTGCACAAGGCGTGATTTGATTGAGGGCCGTCATCATGAAGCGGCCGACAATCTGGGGGGTGCGCAATGCGCACCCTTTTTTTATTGGCTGAGCCGTTTTTCCACAGCGACCAGCCGCCACAACGACGTCACTTCCGCCGAACGCGCCGCATGCAGCGGATCGGATTCATCGGCAACCTTCGGATGCTTCGGACGCACATCGATCCGGCCCGCCACTTCCAGCCCCCCACTCTCAATCATTTGCAGCAGCTCTTCGCGCGTGCGCAGACCGAGATGTTCGGCCAGGTCCGACAGGATCAGCCAGCCTTCGCCGCCCGGTTCCAGATGCGCCGCCAACCCGGCGAGAAAGCCGCGCAGCATGCGGCTGTCCGGATCATAGACCGCTTGTTCAATCGGTGAGCTGGGCCGCGCCGGCACCCACGGCGGATTGCAGACCACCAGCGGCGCGCGGCCGGGCGGGAACAGGTCTGCCTGCATCAGCTCCACCTGCCCTTCCAGCCTGAGGCGCGCGAGATTGTCGCGGGCGCAAGCCAGCGCACGTTCGTCCTGATCGGTCGCGATGACGCGCCCGACGCCGCGCCGCGCCAGCACGGCCGACAGCACGCCGGTGCCGGCGCCGATGTCGTGAGCCAGCCGCTTCGACGGCAACGGCGCCTGCGCGACCAGTTCGACATATTCGCCTCGCACCGGCGAAAACACACCGTAGTACGGATGGATGCGCGCACCGAGCGCCGGAATCTCGACACCCTTCTTGCGCCACTCATGCGCGCCGATCAGCCCCTGCAGTTCGCGCAGGGATGCGACATAGGGTTCGTCTGCCACACCGTAGACCTCTTCGCAGGCCTGCCGTACATCCGGTGCACGACGCAGCGGAATCACGTGGCCGGCCTCGAACGGAATCAGCAGCATCGCCAGCGTGCGCGCACGCTGCGACTGCGCTTGCCGGTGAAGATGAAAAGCCTCGCTCGGCGACACGGGCGCACGCGGTTTTTTCGGCTTGCGGTCGATGCGGCGCGCGAGCGCCTGCAACAGCTGGCGCGCATTCTGAAAGTCGCCGCGCCACAGCAGCGCGGTGCCTTCGCACGCTAGCCGGTAGGCGGCATCGGCTGTCGTGCGGTCGTCCGCGATAAGCACGCGTCGCGGCGGCGGCAAAGCGGCTTCCGAGCGCCAGCGGGCAGTGTGCGTCGCGCCGGCTTCGGTCCAGCTGATGACGGGGTAATCGGCCATGGAAATGCTGTTCGGGAGAAAACACGCATTATCGCCTGCTCGCTGGCGGCCCCGGGAAATTTACGCACCCTTTTCTTCAGCACCAAACCGGCCTGAACTCGCTTCGAGGCATGCCCTCTAACCAAGACATGTATTGGAGGGAAAGGAGTACACCATGCCTCAGACCAATCCCAACCGGAGCCGCAACCAGAGCGTCCACAATCAGCAGAAGGAGAAGCAATCCGGCGACCAGCATCTGCTGCCGGAAGGCGATCCACGTCAGGACCCGCACCGGCCGCACCGCGTTAGCCGCGAAGACATGCAGAAGCTGCCGCCGGCCGACCCGGACCCGGACGATCCCGCCTCGCCCTGAACGGCTTTTACGCTGAAGGAAATGAAAACAGCCCGCGCAAGGCGGGCTGTGATGGAGAATTGATCAGGCCGGGCGCGTCTTAGTACGACAGGCGCGCATTGGGTCCGATGACGCCGATATCCAGATAGTGTGAGCCGCGGCGGTTCGATTCGCCGAAGTTGATCGGATAGCCGGCAAGCTGATAGTTGTTCATCCCTGCCAGCGCCTGCGTGACCTTTTCCGGCGTGGGTTTCGGCCCAGCCAGTTTCACAGCCTCCACCGCGAGGCGCACGTTCATATACACCTCGAAGTTGAGCGGATTTGACGCAATGCCCTTGCCATATGGAGATTTCAGGAAGTTCTGGAAATCCTTGGCGAGCGGCAGCGTAGTCGAATTCGGATTCGGCACGACCTGGCTGATGCCGACGCCGCGCACGCGCTTCTCACCAGCCACGGCCGCGAGTGCTTTTGCCGGCACGAACGACAGCGCATAGATTTGCGAGGCGCCGGTCGGTGCGTCATAGGCTTTCATGAACTGGAACACCACTTCCGGCACGGCCATCAGGAAAATCGCCTGCGGCTTGGAAGCAATGATCTGGCGAACATGCTGCGAGAAGTCGGTGTCGCCCGGTTTGTACGGTGTCTTGTTGATCACCTCGAATTGGTACTGTTCCGACGCCTTGGCAAGGCTCTGCATGATGCCGGCGCCGAAGCCGTCATCCTGATACAGCACCGCGACGCGCTTGAGGCCGAGCGTGGATGCGAGGCGCGAGATCTTCATCACCTCGTCGGTATAGCTGGCGCGGGTGTGGAAGATCTGCTCCGAGCCCGGCCCGCGGATCAGGTCGGCGCCGCTGAACACGCCGACCAGCGGCACCTTGTGCCTGTTGAGTACGCCGGTTTTCATCAGTGCCGCAGTGTTCGCGGTACCGAGGCCGTTGACCAGCGCCACCACGTTTTCCTTCGCGATCACTTCTTCGACCAGCGCGGGCGTCTTCCTCGGGTCGTATTCATCATCGCGGATCACCAGCTGCAGCTTGTTGCCATTGATGCCGCCCTTGGCATTGACCATGTTGATATAGCCCTTGGCGATCTCCAGCCCTTCGCTCGCTGTCGATGCGGTCGGGCCGGAGAGACTGGTCACGGACGCGATTTTCACCTCACCGGCATGGGCGAGACCGAAGGCCGAAGCGGCCAGAACAACGGAGAGTGTTTTCCTGAGAAACATATTGCCTCCTAAAGGTGCCGCGTTTTTATTATTCGAAGCGGACGGGGGTTTTGGCAGCAAGCTGCTGCATGAGAGGTTGCGCGCAGAAATGTTGACTAAATTTCATTTGCGCAACACAAATCTACTCGGATTTTTCCCGAAGGAATCCTCTAGAAGGTTCTGCTTTTTGTAATTGTTGTCGATAGGATACGCAAGCTCGCCGAGGCCGATAAGCTCTGTTTCCGGCCACGCCACAGCGGCTTATTGGCTGCCCCGCCTCCGCTTATCCGAAGCGGCGATCGGCGACAAACGGATTGTTCAACCGCTCATGGCCAAAGGTGGAGGTCGGTCCGTGGCCGGGCACGAAGGTCACATCGTCGCCCAGAGGCCAGAGGTTTTCGCGGATGGAATGGATCAGCGTGTCATGGTCGCCGCGCGGGAAATCGGTACGGCCGATGGAGCCCTGAAACAGCACGTCGCCGACGAAGGCGACCCGCTCGCCGCGATGGAAGAACACGACATGGCCGGGCGTGTGGCCGGGGCAGTGCAGCACTTCCAGCGTCTGCGCGCCGAAGCTGACGGTATCGTCGTGTTCCAGCCAGCGGTCCGGCTCGAACGCATCCGCATGCGGGAAGCCGACGCGCCGGCATGATTCGGCCAGCTGGTCGATCCAGAACTTGTCGTCGCGGTGCGGCCCTTCGATCGGTACGCCGAATTCCTGGCGCACGACATCCGCTGCTGCGCAGTGGTCCATGTGGCCATGCGTGAGGAACACCTTTTCCAGCGTCACGCCCAGTTGCTCCAGCGCGGCGCGCAGGCGCGGCACTTCGCCGCCCGGATCGACCAGGGCGGCGCGCTGCGTTTCTTCACAGACGAGGATGCTGCAGTTCTGCTGATAGGGCGTGACCGGGACGATGGCGCATTTCATGGCGGGAGCGGACAAGAATCAGGTGGGCGCGAGCATAGCATGCGGCCCGCGCTCCCGGCGCCGCTCAGGATTCGAGCTTCGCATCCATCGTGATTTCCGCCTTGAACAGCTTGGATACCGGGCATCCCGCCTTCGCCTTGTCAGCGGCCTGCTCGAACGCCGCCTTGTCGGCACCGGGGATCTTCGCGACGAGATCGAGATGGATGGCCGGAATCGCAAAGCCGTCGTCGCTCTTTTCCAGCGTCACCGTGGCGGTGGTGCGCAGGTTTTCGGCCGTCATGCCCGCTTCACCGAGCTGCGCCGACAGCGCCATCGTGAAGCAGCCAGCATGGGCGGCGGCGATCAGTTCTTCCGGATTGGTTCCCGGGCCGTTCTCGAAGCGGGTGTTGAAGCCGTATTGCGTATTGTCGAGAATGCCGCTCTGCGTGGAAATGCTGCCTTTGCCGTCCTTCAGGCCACCGCTCCAGATGGCCGATGCTGTGCGCTTCATGGTGAGCTCCTTTAAAAGGCGGTTGGTAGGAAAACATCGGGGTCTATCGGCGCTTCCTTTTCTTCCGTGGCGGCGGTGTCGGTGGTGCCAGCGCACCGGCCCAGAAATTGGTCATCTGTTTCATGCCCTCATTCATCATCGTCGCAGCCTGCCGCTTCGCGATCGCGGTGGCACGGCTGCGGGCCGAGCCGGCAACGGCGTTGGCGCCGCTTAACCACATGCTCAACAAGGGGTTCTTTTTCAGCCAGGGGTTCTTCATCGGCATCTCCTGAATCCGTTGTGCAATACGGCCGCAACAGGCCGCCGGTGCACCTGCCGGTTGGACCGCGGAGCCGCCAAACGTTCCTGTCCTTGGAGTGCGGCAGGAAAGAGACAGAAGGAGCTTGCGGAGCAGACATCGATAGCGACTTGATTACAATAGCGAAATCGATAGCCTTTCCTCCCGTACATAATGAGCAGCGAATTTCCCATTTTCCTGGCGTGGGCATTCCTCGGGTCCCTGGTGCTCGGTCTGCTGAAGACCAGCCGGTGGGTTGCCGTCCTCATTTCCATTCTGGCGCTCTGGGGCGCCTGCGTGGAACAGAAGGATATCGACCTGGTCACCGCTGGCACGATCGAAGGCTATGTCTGGTTCGGCGTCCGTGCGCTGGCGGTATGGATTCCGGCCATCGCCGTTTCGCTGATCGGCTGCGACATCGGCGCGGCAGCGCTCAGTTTCCTCAGGAAGGATGAGAAGAACGAGAGCGAAGACGCGCCGGAAGAAATGACGGAGCAAGCGCCCGAATAAGGGCCCTCCGGCAGGCTGACGATTCCTGCATTTCCTATAACTACTACAAGAGGACTCTTCCATGCACTATGGAACACCCCGCCGCGTCGCTATCGTCGGCGCCAACCGCATTCCATTTGCCCGTTCCAACACCGCCTATGCGGAGCTCTCCAACAAGACCATGCTGAGCGACACCTTGCGCGGCATGGTGCAGAAATACCGGCTGCAGGGCGAGCTGCTCGGCGAAGTGGTCGGCGGCGCGGTGATGAAGCATGCGCGCGACTGGAACATGGTGCGCGAATGCGTGCTCGGCAGCGGCCTGCACCCGGCCACACCGGCATACGACGTGCAGCAGGCTTGCGGCACCGGCCTGGAAGCGGCGATCCTGGTGGCGAACAAGATTGCTCTCGGGCAGATCGACGCCGGCATCGCCTGTGGCACGGACACGACATCGGACGCGCCGATCGGCGTCAACCCCGGCCTGCAGCGCGGCCTGATGAGAGTAAATGCCGCGCGCTCGCAGGGCGACCGGATGAAAGCCTTTCTCCGCCTGCTCAAGCCCTCGCACCTGATTCCCGAGATTCCCGCCAACGCGGAGCCGCGCACCGGCAAGTCGATGGGCCAGCATGCGCAGATCACCGCCAACCGCTACGGCATCAGCCGAGAGGCGCAGGATGAGCTGGCGCTGGTTAGCCATGCGAATCTCGCCAAGGCGTACGACGAAGGTTTCTTCGACGACCTGGTGATGCCCTACCACGGCCTCACGCGCGACAACAACCTGCGCACCGATTCGACGATGGAGAAAATGGCGAAGCTGAAGCCGGCCTTCGACCGCAAGGACGGCACCATCACCGCCGCAAACTCGTCGCCGCTAACCGACGGCGCATCCGCCGTGCTGCTCGCTTCCGAAGAGTGGGCGCAGAAGAAGGGTCTGCCCATCCTCGCGTATCTGGTTGCGGGCGAAGTGGCGGCGGTGGACTTCATCGACGAGCGCGAGGGCCTGCTGATGGCACCCGCGTATGCAATTCCGCGCATGCTGCAGAAACGCGGGCTGGCGCTGCAGGACTTCGACTACTACGAGATCCACGAGGCGTTCGCATCGGTCGTGCTGTGCACGCTGGCCGCATGGGAGTCGCCCGAGTTCTGCCGCGAGCGGCTGGGCCTCGACAAGCCGCTCGGCTCCATCGACCGCAGCAGGCTCAACATCAAGGGCAGCTCGATTGCGACCGGCCATCCGTTCGCCGCCACCGGCGGGCGAGTGGTTGCGACGCTGGCGAAGATTCTCGATCAGGCAGGCGGCGGGCGCGGACTGATTTCGATCTGCGCGGCCGGCGGCCAGGGCGTGACCGCCATTCTTGAAAAATAAGGGAGCACACGATGTCCGACCTGCTGATGAAGCTGGCAAACAATTCCACCACTGCCGGCATCGTGAAGATGCTCGGCCTGCCGACGCCGGTCGAACTTGCGCGCGCCGCCGCCGGCTACGAAGCGCAGCCTTTCGCCGGCAAGAACGTCGTGCTTGGGCGTTCCGCCAATGGCTATGCGGCCGACAGCCTGCTGGCGGCGCTGCGGGATGCGGGCGCGGAGCCGCTGGATTCGATCGAGGCACTGCCCGGCAATGCGAAGGCCGACATCCTGATACTGGATGCCACCGGTTGCGCAAACCCGGCGGATTACCGCACGCTGTACGACTTCTTCCATCCGCTAATGCGCCGCATCGCACGCAATGCGCGGGTGCTGATTACCGCCGCACTCCCGGATGAAACGCAGGACCCGGTCGCCGCAGCCGCCGCGCGCGGTGTCGAGGGCTTCAGCCGCTCGCTGGCGAAGGAAGTCGGCAAGCGCGGCGCGACCGTCAACCTCGCCTACGTGGCGCGGGACGCGGTCGATCGGCTGGCGGGCGTGGTGCGCTTCTTTTGCGGCGTGCAGACCACCTACGTATCCGGCCAGGTCGTGCACGTGACGGCGCGCGTCGCGGCACCGCTATCGACGCCGGTTTCAGCTGCGCTGAAAGGCAAGGTTGCGCTGGTCACCGGCAGCGCGCGCGGCATCGGTCGTGCGACCGCCGAGCGGCTGGTGCAGGAAGGCGCGCAGGTGGTTTGCCTCGATGTGCCTGCTGCGAGCGAAGCGCTGCACCAGACCTGCACCGCGATCGGCGCAATGCCGTTGATGATGGATATCGCTAGCGCCGACGCGCCGCGCCAGCTGGCGGAGTTTTTCCGGGAAAAATTCGGCGGACTCGATATCGTCGTGCACAACGCCGGCATCACGCGCGACAAGACGCTGGCGAACATGAAGGAGCAGTTCTGGGATCTGGTGGTGAACATCAACTTCGCCGCGATCATCGCCGCCGACACGGTGTTGCTGTCGGAAGGCATTTTGCGCGATGGCGGGCGTATCGTCTGCGTGTCGTCGATCAGCGGCGTGGCGGGCAACTTCGGCCAGACCAATTACGCCGCAACGAAAGCCGCGCTGATCGGCTACGTCGCCGCGCAGGCGCCGCAGCTTGCGGCGCGCGGCATCTGCATCAACGCGATTGCGCCCGGCTTCATCGAAACCGCAATGACCGACGAGATGCCATTCATGACACGCGAACTCGGCCGGCGGTTGAACTCGGTCAGCCAGGGCGGCAAGCCGCGCGACGTGGCGGAACTGGCGACCTTCCTGAGCACGCCGGGTGCATACGGCATCAGCGGCGACACGATCCGGGTGTGCGGTCAGGGAATGATCGGCGCCTGACCTCCTTCAGATCAGATCGCGCAGCCGGTAATAAAGCACTCCCAGCGCCACCGCCGGCGTGCGTATCCATGCGCCGCGCGGGAACGGCGCATGCCGGATGCGGGTGAGCACATCGAAGCGCTCGGCCTGCCCCGCGAGCGCTTCCGCCACCAGCTTGCCGGCAATGCCCGCGAGCGCCAGCCCATGCCCGGAGAACCCCTGCAGGTAATAGATGTTGTCGCCGAGCCGGCCGAAGTCCGGCGCATGGTTGATGGTCGCATCGACGAAGCCGCCCCATGTGTACGGGAT
>JAEZVM010000307.1 GCA_023420795.1 Pseudomonadota bacterium | reverse complement strand
CAGGCTTCGCGGATCACCGAACCGTCCTCGTTGCGCACGAAGGTCTTGATCGCGAGCCGCTTCTGCGGCGCGGTGGCGATCACGGAGAAATCACGCAGGCCTTCGAGCGCCATGCCGAGCGTGCGCGGAATCGGCGTCGCTGTCAGGGTCAGCACATCGACCTCGGCTCGCAACGCCTTCAACGCTTCCTTCTGGCGTACGCCGAAGCGGTGTTCCTCGTCGATGATCACCAGGCCGAGGCGCGTGAACTTTATATCGTTCGACAGCAGCTTGTGCGTGCCGATCACAATGTCGATCGTACCTTCCGCCATACCCTTGATCGCCTGCGTGACTTCCTTGCCGGTACGGAAGCGCGACAGTTCCGCAATCTTCACCGGCCAGTCGGCAAAGCGGTCGGCAAAAGTCTGCGCATGCTGTTCCGCCAGCAGCGTGGTCGGTGCGAGGATCGCGACCTGCTTGCCGCCCATGACGGCGACGAAGGCGGCGCGCAGCGCAACTTCGGTCTTGCCGAAGCCGACGTCGCCACAGATCAGCCGGTCCATCGGTTTGCCGCCAGTCATGTCCTTGATCACGGCGTTGATCGCGGCGCTCTGGTCCGGCGTCTCCTCGAAGCCGAAACTCTCCGCGAAGGCTTCATAGTCGCGCGCGGAATACTGGAAGGCATGACCTTCGCGCGCGGCGCGGCGCGCGTACAGGTTCAGCAGTTCGGCGGCGGTATCTCGAATCTGCTGCGCAGCTTTCTTCTTCGCCTTTTCCCACTGGCCGGAGCCGAGCACATGCAGCGGCGCATCGTCGGGCGATGCGCCGGAATAGCGCGAAATCACATGCAGTTGCGATACCGGCACGTACAGCTTGGTTTCCTTCGCATACTCGAGGTGCAGGAATTCGGTCTCGCCTTCGCCGAGGTCCATGCTGAGCAGGCCCATGTAGCGGCCGATGCCGTGATTCACATGCACGACCGGGTCGCCGATCTTCAGCTCAGACAGGTCGCGCACCATCGACTCGACCTGCGTGACGGTTTCCTGTTTCCTGCGTCCGACGCGGCGGCCGGTGCCGGCGTACAGCTCGGTTTCGGTAATGAAGGCCAGGCTGTCCAGCTCGAAGCCCGCATGCAATGGCGCGACGCCAAGCATTAGCTTCGCCGAACCGGTCGTGAAGTCGGCAAATCCTTCGCAGGACGCAAGCGTCAGGTCGTACTCGCTGAAATACTGCTGCAGTGTTTCCCGGCGACCGGCCGACTCCGCGCAGATCATCACCCGCTTGTCGCTTTGCAGCAGATAGGAACGCAGGTTGGTCAGGGGGTCGTCCAAGTGGCGGTTAACCGCGATGTTCGGAATCGGCGCAGAAATCTCGGATGCCACATCGCCCTGCTGGATCGTCCAGCGTGCATGCGGCTTGGCGAGAGTGAAGAAATCCTGGTCAGTCAGGAACAGGCGTTCCGGCGCCAGCAGTGGACGTTCGCGGTCAGCCTTGAGGAACTTGTAGCGCGACTGGGTATCGCTCCAGAAGCGCCTGATCGCTGCTTCGATGTCGCCGACCAGCGCGAACATCGCATCGTCCGGCAGATACTGGAACAGCGTCGCTGTTTCGTCGAAAAACAGCGGCAGGTAATATTCGATGCCGGCCGAAGCAATGCCATTGCCGATGTCCTTGTAGATTGGCGAGCGCGTCGGATCGCCTTCGAACTCCTCGCGCCAGCGGCTGCGGAATGCGGTGCGCGCAGTCTCGTCCATCGGGAATTCACGCCCGGGCAGCAGGCGCACTTCGCGCACCGGGTAGAGCGAGCGCTGCGTGTCGGCATCGAAGGTGCGGATGGTTTCGATGGTGTCGCCGAACAGGTCGAGCCGGTATGGCAGGACGGAGCCCATCGGGAACAGGTCGATCAAGCCGCCGCGCACCGAATATTCGCCGGGCGACATCACCTGCGCGACATGGGTATAGCCGGCGAGCGTCAGCTGTGACTTGAGCTTGGTTTCATCGAGCGTCTCACCCTGCTTGAAGAAGAAGGTATAAGCGGCGAGGAAGGAGGGCGGCGCCATGCGCAAGAGCGCGGTAGTGGCCGGCACGAGCAGCACGTCGCACTGGCCGCTGCGGATCTCGTGCAGCGTGGCGAGGCGCTCGGACACCAGATCCTGGTGCGGCGAGAACGCGTCGTATGGCAGCGTTTCCCAGTCCGGCAGCAGGTGGCAGCGCAGCTCGGCCTTGTCCGCGAACCATGGAATCTCGGCCAGCAGGCGCTGCGCATCGGTCGCACTCGCGACCACGATCGCTAGCATGCGTTGCTGCGCCTTCAGTTCGAGTGCGGCCTGCGCCAGCACGAAGGCATCGGCCGAACCATGTATGGCGGGCAGGGCGAAGCGATTACCGGGTTTGGGAAGGGATTTTTTGGGATCGAATGACATCAAGTAACGACATCTGGCATGTCATGAGGGGCAAGCAGCGCCCATTCGGCGGCAAGCTTTGACTGTGCGAAAATATGCCGAAATTATAAACCAAGCCCTTCATTGAAGCCCGGCAGGGCAGTCCGTATATCTCTCTCTCATGATGTCATCACGTTACTTCGCTCTGATCCCCGCTGCCGGTGTCGGCGCGCGGATGGGCGCGGAATGCCCGAAACAATACATGCCGCTGGCCGGCAAGCTGATGCTGATGCACGTGCTCGATACCTTTGCCGCGACGCCGGCGATCGAGCATGTGTATGTGGTCGTCAGTGCGACGGACGG
>JAEZVM010000268.1 GCA_023420795.1 Pseudomonadota bacterium | reverse complement strand
ACCCGACCGAATCCGCGCGCGTGCACCGTCTCGGTCTGCGAAGGCTGTTCGCGCTGCAATTGAAGGAGCAACTGAAGTACCTGGAAAAGAACATCCCCGGCCTGCAGCAGATGGGCATGCAATTCATGTCGCTCGGCACGCAGGAGGAATTGCGCGACCAGATCATCCACGCCGGACTGGAGCGCGCCTGCATGCAGGAGCCGCTTCCAACGAACGCGGAGGAATTCAACCGGCGCAAGGATGAGGGAAAGTCGCGCCTCGGCCTGCTGGTCAACGAGATCGCGCGTCTCGCGTCGCAGATTCTGGCCGAGTACTACACGCTGCCGAAGAAGCTTCAAGGCGCGAAAGCACATGCGCAAAGCATTGTCGACATTCAGTCGCAGTTGCAGGCATTGATCGGCAAGCGCTTCATCGCCGACAACGACTACACGCAGCTCACGCATTTTCCGCGCTACCTGAAGGCGATCAATGTGCGGCTGGACAAGCTGCGCGTCGATCCCGCCCGCGACGCGCGTCTGATGGCTGAATGGGCGCAGGTGGCGATGCCGTGGCAGCGCGCGCAGAAAGATCGGCAGAAGAGCGCAGATCCGAGGATGACAGAATTCCGGTGGCTGCTGGAGGAGTTGCGCGTATCGCTGTTCGCGCAGGAGCTGCGCACGCCGATGCCGGTATCGGTCAAACGGCTGCAGAAGGTGTGGGAGTCGATGCAGCGATAGGTCTTGTCTGACCTCAATGCCGCTGTATAACAGGGCGATATGATGCCGGTCCATTCCCTCATCCGGTTTCTATCGCAATGGACAGCATCGATCTCGAAGTCCTGAAGGCCTGCGACGGCTGGCTCACGTATGGGCGCAAGTGCGTGCTGGTCACGGTCATCCAGACCTGGGGGGCAAGCCCGCGGCCGCCGGGCGCGATGCTGGCGATCTGTGATGATGGCCGCGTGGTCGGCTCTGTCTCCGGCGGCTGCATCGAGGACGACCTGATCGAGCGCATGCACAGCCATGGCATTCGCCGCGCTACTCCCGAACTCGTTACCTATGGCGTCACAGCGGAAGAGGCGCATCGCTTCGGCCTGCCGTGCGGCGGAACGGTGCGGCTGGTGGTCGAGCCGCTTTCCAGCCGTAGCCGGATTTCCGAACTGTTGCACCGCATATCAGGACAGGAGCTGGTGTCGCGCACACTCAATCTGCTTAGCGGGGAAGTGCATCTCGCCGCGGGTACGCCGGAAACCAAGACATGGGCCAGTGAAACCACGCTGACCACGCTGCACGGGCCACGCTGGCGATTGCTGATCATTGGCGCCGGCCAAGTCAGTCGCTTCCTGGCGCAGATCGCCGCTGGCATGGATTACTGGGTCGTCGTCTGCGACCCGCGTGAAGAGTACCGTGCGACCTGGAGTGTGCAGGGTGTGGAGGTCGTCCAAGCAATGCCGGACGACTTCGTTATCAATATGCGGCCGGACAGCCGCAGCGCGGTGGTCGCGCTTACGCACGATCCGAAACTCGATGACCTCGCGCTGATGGAGGCGCTGCGTTCACCGGCCTTTTACGTGGGCGCTATTGGCTCGCGCGAGAACAACGCGAAGCGCCGCGAAAGGCTCACGCTGTTCGATCTGACGGAAGCCCAAATTGCCCGATTGCATGGTCCGATCGGAATTGTTATCGGCAGCAAGATTCCATCCGAAATTGCGATTTCCATCCTCGCCGAGATGACGGCGATCAAGAACGGCGTGCCGGGTTGAACATCACGATTGACATTGTTCAATTGATAATGGTTCGCTCCCGATATAGTCGTTTTGTGACGCCATCGAGGGAGACTAAAAATGCAAAACCGCCGAGCCATGCGCCCTGACAGGCACATCGCTTGCGCTTGCGGAGGGCCGGCATGAGGCACGTCATCATCGGCAATGGCCCGGCGGGCGTGATTGCAGCCGAGACGATCCGCAAGAACGCTCCCTCCGACGATATTCTCCTGATTGGCGACGAGCCGGAGCTGCCTTATTCGCGCATGGCGATTCCCCATTTGCTGGCAGGGGACATCAATGAAACAGGCACTTATCTGAGGCGGGAGAAGGATTACTTCACCCGTATGCAGATCAGGCAAAAGTACGGCCGCGCGGTGCATATCAGTAGCCGTACCCGTACCGTGAAAATGGATGACGGCAGCGCCATTGCCTTTGACAAGCTGCTGATCGCGGCCGGCGCATCACCCCGCGTTCCGCCGATTCCCGGAATTGAGTTCCCTGGTGTCCATGCTTGTTGGACCCTGGAGGATGCGCGCCGGGTCATGCAACTCGCGAAACCGAGAACGCGGGTGATCCTGATCGGCGGTGGCTTTACCGCCTGCATCCTGATGGAAGCCTTGGCGAAGCGAGGCGTCGATCTTACCGTCATCGAAAAGAGAGACCGCATCTTGCCCAACATGATGGGCAAGGCGGCGGGAGACATGATCCAGAAATGGTGCGAGCGCAAGGGGATTCGCTTTCACACCTCGACCCGCGTTATCGCCATCGGCAGCAACCTGAACGACATCAATTCGCCGCGAATTGCGCGGCTGTCGAATGGCGAACAACTGCAGGCTGATCTTGTCGTCTATTCGGCCGGAACCGTGCCCAATACCGGTTTCCTGAAGGGCAGCGGTATCCGTTGCCTGCAGGGCGTGGTGGTCGATGCGGCGATGCAGACCAATGTGGCGGGCGTGTACGCGGCCGGCGATTGCGCGGAAACCTTCGACAGCATCACCGGACGCAGCTTCATCTCCGGCGTCCAGCCCAATGCAGCGGATCAGGCCTATTGCGCGGCGCTCAACATGACCGGCAAGAATGCATTTCAGCGCGGCGTCCGGCAGATCGATGTGGTCGATACGATGGGGTTGATCTCGTCTTCGTTTGGCCAGTGGCAAGGCGTACGTGGAGGGCAGTGGGCGGAAGTTGCTGAAGGGCGCAATTTCAAATACCTGCGGCTGGAATTCAGCAATGATGTGCTGATCGGCTGCAATGCGGTCGGCCTCATCGAGCATGCAGGCATACTGCGCGGGCTGATCCAGCACCATGTCCGGCTCGGTGAATGGAAGGACAGGTTGCTGCAAGACCCGACGCGGCTGAAGGAAGCCTACAGCGAATGCGTGCAGCAGCAGTATGTGCATCAGGCATCCACCTTCCGGAGCCCGAAAGGACAGCAGCCGGAACACGCGCGGCAGGCGGTCTAGCTATTCCGGCAATGCTTTCCTGAGCCTGCCCCCTGCAATCGACCACTCTCCGTACACTGGCGGTCAAAAGGGTGGCTGCCAGAAAGTTTTCGCGTAAAATCGCGGGAAAATCGGCTCCGCAAAGGCGGAGCCGGCGCCAGATGAGCTCGTTACCCGTCCCCTCTTGCGCATTGATCCCAATCTCTCAACTTCCGCGAAAACAATGAGCATTAAATCCGACAAGTGGATCCGGCGCATGGCGCAGGAACACGGCATGATCGAACCGTTCGAAGCCGGCCAGGTGCGCCATGTCGATGGCCACAAGATCGTCAGCTACGGCACTTCGTCCTACGGTTACGATATCCGCTGCGCCAACGAATTCAAGATTTTCACGAACATCAACAGCACCATCGTCGATCCGAAGAACTTTGATGAAAAGTCCTTCGTCGATTTCAAGGGCGATGTCTGCATCATCCCCCCGAACTCGTTTGCGCTGGCGCGCACGGTGGAATATTTCCGCATTCCGCGCAGTGTGCTGACGATCTGCCTCGGCAAATCGACCTATGCGCGCTGCGGCATCATCGTCAACGTGACACCGTTCGAGCCGGAGTGGGAAGGTTATGTGACGCTGGAGTTTTCCAACACCACACCGCTGCCGGCGAAGATTTATGCGGGCGAGGGCTGCGCGCAGGTGCTGTTCTTCGAGAGCGACGAGGTGTGCGAAACCTCGTACAAGGACCGCGGCGGCAAGTACCAGGGACAATGCGGCGTGACGCTGCCGAAGACCTGATCAGTCAGGCGTCGTACGCAAACTATGTCATTTCGGGTGTGGCGAGGAATCTCGATCGCCATCCGTACTGGAGATACGGGAGATTCCTCGCTGCGTTCGGAATGACAGATCTCAGACGTGCCGCCTCATGATTTCACGGCACTGAATCAAAGAACTCCACTTCCCCCGTCTCCAGCGAGTATTCCGCGCCCACTACCAGCAGGCCTTCGTTCTGGATCAGGCTTTCCAGGATTTCCGAACCGTGACGCAGCTGGTTTGCCGACGCGCGAATATTGGCGCGCACCGCCTGGTGCATTAACTCATGCGGATCATTCTTCAGATCCGTTTCCAGCAAGGTTTCCACCGATGGACGCACCCGATCGACGATTGAACGCAGATTGCGCGACTGGTTCGCCGTCGGGCGACGCAGCTCGTCAAGCGTGGAGCTGATCGCGCCGCAATTGGTGTGACCGAGCACCACCACCAGCCGCGTGCCGAACTGGCCGGCGGCGAATTCGACACTGCCGATCTGCGACGGCGCGACGATGTTGCCGGCAACCCGGATCACGAACAGATCGCCGAGGCCCTGGTCGAATACCAGCTCTGCCGGCACGCGCGAATCGGAACAGCCGAGGATGATCGCGAACGGTTCCTGTCCGGCGGTCAGCTCAATGCGGCGTGCATGGCCATTGGATGTATTGTTCTTGATTTCGGCGACGAAACGGCGGTTGCCTTCGCGCAGGCGCTCAAGTGCTTCCCGTGCAGGAATCATGCTTTCCTCCTTTGGGTCGGCGTGTGGCCGGTTGAAAAAAGGCGCCTCGTGGGCGCCTTCGGGGTTTATTTCACGCAATCGACGTAGTAGCCACGCCGACCTGCCACCTCCTGTCGCACCAGCCCGTGCACGTCGGTTTCGAAACCGGGGAACTTCTCGTTGAAGTCGCGCGCGAAACGCAGGTAGTCGACGATGGTCTTGTTGAAGCGCTCGCCCGGGATCAGCAGCGGAATGCCCGGCGGGTAGGGCGTCAGCAGGATTGCGGTGACGCGGCCTTCGAGTTCGTCGATCGGCACACGCTCGATCTCGCGGTGCGCCATTTTCGCGAATGCGTCCGATGGCTTCATCGCCGGCTGCATGTCCGACAGGTACATCTCGGTGGTCAGGCGCGCGACGTCGTAGGCCTTGTACATGTCGTGGATGCTGTGGCACAGGTCACGCAGACCGATGCGCTCGTAGCGCGGATTGGCTGCGGCGAACTCCGGCAGAATGCGCCATATCGGCTGGTTCTTGTCATAGTCGTCCTTGAACTGCTGCAGCGCGGTCAGGAGCGTGTTCCAGCGGCCCTTGGTGATGCCGATGGTAAACATGATGAAGAACGAATACAGACCGGCTTTTTCCACGATGACGCCATGCTCGGCCAGGTATTTGGTCACGATCGATGCCGGAATGCCGGTTCCGCCGAACTGGCCGTCGAGCGACAGGCCCGGCGTGAC
>JAEZVM010000260.1 GCA_023420795.1 Pseudomonadota bacterium | reverse complement strand
TATGGAAAGCGATCAGCAGAAGACGCTGGTGATTTGCGTATCACCGGGCCTCAACGGCAGATGGGACGTATCGGAAAAAGGAGCCGACAGGCCGCTCGCGTCTTTCGACGGGAAGGAGGATGCCTATGCCTATGCAAATGAACTGACCAAAGCGACGAAAGGCGCAACTGCGCTGGTCGAGGACGAGAGTGGTTTCTATCCGTTGCCTGCGCAGGATGGAAACGATGCTGCGCGGACTACGCAAAACGGAGCCGTCTGAGCATCCGGGAAACTGGCGCAGAACATGCATTCACAGCGAGTCTGAAACGGCGTTGGAGGACAGGATGGGCGATGAACCAATTCACAGGCATCTAGTCTATCGGTCATGCCGGTTTATCAACATACATAGGAGGTAAAAATGAATTTTATTATCTGGATTGTTGTCGGCGGTATTCTCGGCTGGCTCGCCAGCCTCGTCATGCGCACGGATGCGCAGCAAGGCATGTTGCTGAACATCGTGGTCGGCATTGTGGGTGCATTGCTTGGCGGCTGGCTGCTGGCGCCGCTCTTCGGTACCGGCACCATCAACCAGAACGACTTCAGCATTTCATCACTGCTGGTATCGTTCCTCGGTGCCGTGGTGCTGCTGGCGATCGTGAATCTGCTGCGTCGCGGCACCCCCCGCTAGCAACCGGTACGCACTCATAACCCTGTCCGGTTTTTATCTCCGGTATCCGTCGGCTGGTGCAGGACTTCACGCCGGGTCCTGCACGCCGACACCTCTTCCGCCTGTTCCTTCCCGCGGTTATATCGCCTGCTTGTAACGCCTCAATTCCATCTTGCCGATCTGGTTGCGGTGCACTTCATCCGGACCATCGGCCAGACGCAGCGTGCGTGCCTGTGCATAGGCATATGCAAGACCAAAGTCGTTCGACACGCCAGCGCCGCCATGCGCCTGGATAGCCCAGTCGATCACCTGGCAAGCCATGTTCGGAGCAGCGACCTTGATCATCGCGATTTCCTTCGCGGCGACCTTGTTACCGACCGTATCCATCATGTAGGCCGCGTTGAGCACGAGGAAACGCGCCTGATCGATCATGATGCGCGCATTGGCGATGCGCTCCAGCGTGACCGTCTGCTCTGCGATCGGCTTGCCGAAGGCGACGCGCTTCAGCGAGCGCTTGCACATGTCTTCCAGCGCACGCTCTGCCAGTCCGATCAGACGCATGCAGTGATGGATGCGGCCCGGCCCGAGGCGGCCCTGCGCGATTTCGAAGCCGCGCCCTTCGCCGAGCAGGATGTTGGACACCGGCACGCGCACGTTCTTGAAATGCACTTCGCCGTGACCGTGCGGCGCGTCGTCGTAACCGAACACCGGCAGATGGCGCACGATGGTCACACCGGGCGTATCGCGCGGCACCACGATCATCGACTGCTGCTTGTGCTTCTCCGCGGTCGGGTCGGTCTTGCCCATGAAGATGAATACCTTGCAGCGCGGATCGTTCGCACCGGACGACCACCATTTGCGGCCGTTGATCACGTATTCGTCGCCGTCGCGCACGATCGACGCTTCGATGTTGGTCGCGTCGGATGAGGCGACCGCTGGCTCGGTCATCGCAAAGCAGGAACGGATCTTCCCTTCGAGCAGAGGCTCCAGCCACTGCTTCTTGATTTCCTCGCTCGCATAGCGCTCCAGCGTTTCCATGTTGCCAGTATCCGGCGCATTGCAGTTGAACACCTCGGCCGACCACAGCGAGCGGCCCATGATTTCGCACAGCGGCGCGTATTCCAAATTGGTGAGGCCCGCGCCTCGATCGGAATCCGGCAGGAACAGGTTCCACAGGCCCTGCGCCTTTGCCTTTTCCTTCAGCTCCTCGACGATCTTCGTCGGCACCCAGGCATTGCCCTTGGCGCGGTTTTCCTCGATCTCTGCGAAGAATTTGCCTTCGTTCGGGTAGATGTGTTCATCCATGAACGCATTCAGGCGTTTCTGCAGGTCTTTTACCTTGTCGCTGTATTGAAAGTCCATGTGTTACTCCTTCAGGTTGTGCGCAGTGCGCTTGAAGTTTTGGAAGCGTGCTTGAAAATCATCCCAGCAGATAGCCGCCATCGACATTGAGGCAGGCACCCGTGGTGTAGCTCGCCGCGTTCGATGCGAGATACAGCACCGCGCCGGCCATCTCGTCCGGCTGCGCGACGCGCCGCATCGGCACGTGCGGCATCAGGTGGTTGAGCACCGCCGGGTTGTGCACCAGCGCCGCCGCGAACTTGGTATCGGTTGCGCCCGGCAGCAGCGCGTTGACGCGCACGCCGGATTGCGCGCATTCTTTCGCGAACGCCTGCGTCATCGAAATCACCGCCGCCTTCGTGATCGAGTAGATGCCCTGCATGTCGCCCGGAATCACGCCGTTGACCGACGCGACATTGATGATGCTGCCGCCGCCGTTCTTCGCCATCAGCTTCGCGCCGTTGACCGAGCTGTAGAAATAGCCGCGGATATTGACATCCACCGTCTTCTGGAAGGAAGCGATGTCGGTCTCGACGATCGGGCCGAAGTACGGATTGGTCGCTGCATTGTTGACCAGGATGTCGAGCTTGCCGTGCCTGCCTGCAATCGCGGCAAACAGCGCCTCGATCTGCGCCATCTCGCCAATATGGCAGGCCATCGCTTCGGCCGAGCCGCCGGCTTCGCGGATTGCGGTAACCACGGCTTCGCAGGCTTCCTGCTTGCGGCTGGAGACGATCACGTGCGCGCCATAAGCAGCAAGTGTCTTCGCGATCGATTCGCCGATGCCGCGGCTGGCGCCGGTGACCAGCGCGATTTTTCCGGAAAGATCAAACAGATTGTTCATGTGTCTCCTATCGATAGGTGATGGTGTGCGGCTGCCCGAGCCATTCGAGATGGGCGTAATTGTTCAGGTAGCCGAGGCCGATGCCTTCCCTGTTGTACAGCAGTTTGGTGACCGAGCAGTTGACCAGCGACCAGCTCAGTTCCGCCGCCTGCCGATCCGCGAGGCCGAGCACATGCTGGCAGATTGCTGCAATCGTGCCGCCGGAGGTAAAAACGATGATGGACTGCGACTTGTCCCCAGTGTCGATCAGGCGCTGCAGCGCGCCGACGCAGCGAGCCTGAAATGCCGGCCATGATTCTGTGTAGTCATTGGCTTGACCACCCATCCAGCGCCGCACCGCTTCCCCAAAGATTTTCTGGAATGCCCGTTTCGGTTCCGCATTGGACGCGAGGAAGCGGCCGAGCTCCTGCATGTCCGCGAATTCCGGCCGGTACCTGACCAGCACCTCATGATGGTCGTACTCGTTGAAACCGGGATCGGTGTGCCAGTCGGTTTCCGTCAGATGTGCTTTCGGCAGGCGGGCGATGCAAGCGTCGGCAGTCTGCCGGTGCCGCCGCATGCCGCCTGTGACGATGCGGTGGAACCGCTGCGGGGAATTCGCAAGCCATTCGCCCAGAAGACGCGCCTGTTCCAGCCCAAGCTCCGACAGCTGATCATAGTCGTCGCTGCCGAAAGAAGCCTGTCCATGCCGGACCAGATAGATTTGCCCCATCCCGTTGTTCCTGTCCCTTGAATGACGCCGGTGCGCCGATTGTGGACAGCATATCTCGGGGTATAGAATCGATCAAATGAATAGTTATTATCAGATCACATAAATATCATGCATATATTCAGAGTCGATCTGAACCTCTTTACCGTCTTCGAAGCGATCTATACCGAAGGAAGCGTCACCCGCGCCAGCCAGAAGCTGAACCTGACGCAGCCGGCGATCAGCCACGCGCTAGGCCGACTGCGCCAGATGTTCGGCGACCCGCTGTTCGTGCGACAGGGCCATGCGATGGTATCGACGCCGCTCGCCCGCAACCTGATCGAGCCGGTGCGGCGGGCGCTCCGCGGCCTGGAAGTGACGCTGAACGGCCTGCATGAATTCGACCCGGCAAGCATGCCGAAGCACTTCAACATCGCGCTGCGCGACGTACTGGAAGCGACCATCCTGCCGCCGCTGATGCGGCGCGTGCGCGAGAATGCGCCGCTGGTGGATATCGCCGCCAGCCATGTCGATCGGCGCGAACTGGAAAGCGAGTTGGCGGCCGGCACGCTGGACGGCGCAATCGATGTGCTGCTGCCGCTGGCAAATGACATCCTGCGCACCCGCATCTATCAGGATTCAACGGTAGTGGTCGTGCGGCAGGGCCATCCGGAGATCGACGGCGCGCTCGACATCGACACCTACCTGAAACAGGATCACATCCTCGCCAGCTCGCGCCGGCGCGGGCCCGGGCTGGAAGATTTCGAGCTGAGCCGCTTCGGGCTGGAGAGGCGTCTGCGCCTGCGCTGCCAGCATTACTTCGCCGCCTGCCGCGTCGTGAGCCAGACCGACATGATCCTCACGATGCCCGGCCGCTACGCGCACATCGCCAACCAGCAGTTCGGCAACCAGATCCTGCCCTTCCCGCTGGAAGTACCGGCCTTCGACGTGTTCTTGTACTGGCACGCGAACGTGGACAACGATCCAGCCAACCGCTGGTTCCGCGAACAGGTGATGCAGTCGGTCAGGGATTGAAATTCCCCGCCTCTGTCATTCCGAACGCAGTGAGGAATCTCCGGTGGTCGTTGCCGTGCAACGGTGAGATTCCTCACTACGTTCGGAATGACACAGAAACGCAGGCCGCATCACTTGGGCCGCGTCATTTCCTCCGGCCGCACCCAGCGCTCGAACTCCTCTTCCGTCACAAACCCGAGCGCCAGCGCCGCCTGCTTCAGCGTGCTGCCGTCGCGATGCGCCTGCTTCGCAATCTGTGCCGCCCGGTCATAGCCGATATGCGGCGCCAGCGCAGTCACCAGCATCAGCGAACGCTCCATCAAGTCTGCTATGCGCTCCCGATTGGCCTCGATGCCGCGCGCGCAATGCTCATCGAAGCTGCGCATGCCGTCCGCCAGCAGGCGCACGCTCTGCAGGAAGTTATGCGCGATCATCGGTTTGAATACATTCAGTTCGAAGTTGCCGGAAGCGCCGCCAATGTTGATCGCGACATCATTGCCGAACACCTGGCAGCACAGCATCGTCAGCGCCTCGCACTGCGTCGGATTCACCTTGCCCGGCATGATGGAACTGCCCGGCTCATTCTCCGGAATGGAAATCTCGCCAAGGCCGGAGCGGGGTCCGGACGACAGCCAGCGCACATCATTCGCAATCTTCATCAATGCCGCCGCCAGCGTCTTCAGCGCGCCGTGCGCTGCCAGCATAGACTCATGCCCGGCCAGCGCAGCGAACTTGTTGCCGGCACTCCTGAACGGCAAGCCGGTATCTCGCGCCAGTTCGGCGGCAACCCGATTGCCGAAACCCGGATGGGTATTGAGCCCCGTACCGACCGCGGTACCGCCGACGGCAAGCTCGCATAGTGCAGGCAATGTCGCCTCGATCGCGGATAAGGCCAGCCGGAGCTGCTCCACATAACCGGAAAACTCCTGCCCCAGCGTCAGCGGCGTCGCATCCTGCAAATGCGTGCGGCCGATCTTGACCACATCCGAAAACGCCACGGACTTCGCCTCCAGCGTCGCCCGCAACTCACGCAAGGCGGGCAGCAGCCTCTTCACGATGCCGGTGGCTGCCGCCACATGCATCGCGGTCGGAAAAATATCGTTGGACGACTGGCCAAGGTTGACCTCGTCGTTCGGATGCACCAGCCGCCCTTCCCCGATCGGCCCGCCGAGTAGTTCGGAAGCGCGGTTCGCCAGCACCTCGTTCATGTTCATGTTGGTCTGCGTGCCGGAACCGGTCTGCCATATCGACAGTCGGAATTCATCGCGATGAATATCGGCGATCACTTCATCGGCCGCCTGAATAAGCGCATTCGCCTTCGCGCTATCCAGCTTGCCCAGATCGCGATTCACCGCCGCGCATGAGCGCTTCACCATCGCCAGAGCCGCAATCAGCTCTTCAGGCATGTGTTCGGTGGAAATGCGGAAGTAGTTGAGGGAACGCTGAGTCTGGGCGCCCCACAGACGGTCTGCGGGCACTTCGATCGGGCCGAAGGTATCGCGCTCCATCCGAATTGCCATGGCTTTCTCCTGGTGAAATCCATCAACAGCCGGTTAGAGCCGATTCCGGGCCGTTTGGTTTTCGGCAGCTCTTCGTCGCCTATCTACTGCTGTTCAAACTCAACCAGCACTTTCATCCGTGCTCGCGATGCATGCCCTTTCAGGATGCCGGGCCGCATCCGTGCTTGCAGGAAGGTATTGATTGCCGCCCTTTCAAAGGCAGGAGGAAGATCGGATTCATCGACCTCGACCCTGTCCACGCGCCCGTCCGCACCGATGTATAGCACCAGCGTGCCGCTTGCCTTGCCGGAATAAAGAGTCGCTTCGGGGAAAGGAATAATTATCGGAGCCTCCGGTACGGGTCGCTCATCGAGTTCGCCTGCAGGAACATAGGGAGCCTCGTGCAGGGGAATCAGTGGAAGACCGTCGAATGCCGGAGCGATCTCTTGCGCAACCGCCCTGCCAACCTCGTTTACCTGTTCCGACGGAGTGGATGCAGCTAACGAGACATTTTCCATTATTGGCGGTGATGACGGCCCGGATGAATCCGCCGCCTCCCGGAAATGCACCTGCACTATCTGGCTAGCCGTCGGCACGGATGCAAAGGCCGGCATATATGCCGCCTGTTCCCACCATATTGCGAGGAGCATCGCATGCAGCGCCATCGTTGCCGACAAACCGAACCAGGCACGTTTTTCCATCATTACACAACCCCTCTGGTGAGTGCCAAAGGGGTTTCGGGCTCCATCAATCCGGTATCTCGCGCCAGGTAGTCCGACGCGCTCCCGCACCGCCGCCGCCCGGAGGACTCGGATTTTCTTCCGTCCCGACATTACCTGCCGTATCGGTAACGATGGTGACGGTCTTGCCGGAAGTTAGCCGCACGGTTTTGATACCCGCGACCAGTGCGTTGCCACCCAGCCGGAAGCCGGCCATGTTTTCCGACGCGGTTATCAGGTGCTTGCCGGTGTTGATATCGAGGAAGTAAAGGAATGCGTATCCGCCCACGTCGCACGCACTAGCGACCGGAACGTTGGCTGCCACAGTCAGTATATTGAACTGCAGCGACATATCGACGTTCACCCGTTCTCCCGGTGAGCTATTGCCCGGATTCAGGTCGAGACGCCAGCCGTCATCGCTTGACCAGTTCACGTTGTCGCCGCTGACGGTACGGATGGTGCGCCCCGCCAGTGATCCGTTTGCAGCTCCGGTCGTTTCCGTCAAAGTTCTGGCTTTCACCGTTGAACCGCGAACATCACTAATGCCCGTGGACAGGAGCGAATCCTTCAGCGCATATATGCTTTGCTGGCTTTTGTCGCTCATGTCACCCGTTCCCAGATACTTGCCGGTTCCCACCAGAACAATGGGTTTTTGCCCCGGACTGGACGGCACTACCGCAAGTTCCG
>JAEZVM010000209.1 GCA_023420795.1 Pseudomonadota bacterium | reverse complement strand
AATGCCGCAAGATCGCCTATTCGATCGGCCACTCGCCGCTGGTCAAGACCGCGTTCTATGCATCCGACCCGAACCTTGGCCGCATCCTGGCGGCGATCGGCTATGCCGGCGTTGAGGACCTCGACGTAAGCAAGCTGAACCTGTATCTCGATGACGTCTGGGTCGCGAAGAATGGTGGTCGCAACCCGGATTACAAGGAAGAAGACGGCCAGCGCGTGATGAAGCAAAGCGAGATCGCGATCCGCGTCAGGCTCGCGCGCGGCGACGCGTCGGCAACCGTGTGGACCTGCGACCTGTCGCACGACTACGTGAGCATCAACGCCGATTACCGTTCCTGACATGGCCGAACTCGACCGTTTTCTCGCGCGGGCCGAGTCGCTGCTCGACCGGCTGGAGCTCCTGCTGCCGCATGCGAGCCGGGAGCCGGACTGGAATGCCGCCACCGCTTTCCGCTGGCGCAAGTCCGGCGCGCGCGGTTCGCTACATCCGGTTGCACATGTGGCGCGCATCGCATTCTCCGACCTGCACAACATCGAGCCGCAGAAGCAGCAGATCGAGCAGAACACCCGGCAGTTTGTCGAAGGCCGTCCGGCCAACAACGTGCTGCTGACCGGCGCGCGCGGTACCGGCAAATCCTCGCTGATCAAGGCCTGCCTGAGCCAGTACGCTAGGCAGGGCCTGCGCCTGATCGAAGTGGACAAGGACGACCTGAGTGACTTGCCAGACATCGTCGATCTGGTCGCCGGGCGGCCGGAGCGCTTCATCATCTTCTGCGACGACCTGTCGTTCGAAGAAGGCGAGAGCGGCTACAAGGCGCTGAAGGTTGCGCTCGATGGCAGCATTTCCGCGCAGTCGGACAACGTGCTGATTTACGCGACCTCCAACCGGCGGCACCTGATGCCGGAGCGCATGTCCGACAACGCGACCTATGTGCATACCGAGGACGGCGATCTGCATCCGGGCGAGACCGTCGAGGAAAAGATTTCGCTGTCCGAGCGCTTCGGCCTGTGGGTATCATTCTATCCGTTCAGGCAGGACGATTATCTCGACATCGTCGCGCATTGGCTGCGCCATTTCGGTTGTAATGAAGAGGACATCGAGGCATCGAAGCCCGATGCATTGCGCTGGGCGCTGCAGCGCGGCTCCCGCTCCGGGCGCGTGGCATGGCAGTTTGCGCGCGATCATGCGGGCAAGATCCGCAAGTAAAAATTCGTTCCTCCATTTCATGTCACATCCTCCCGCTTCGCCCATCAATGTCGCCGTCGGTATACTGATGAAGCCGAACGGCGATGTGCTGCTAAGCCAGCGCCCCGAGGGAAAACCGTATGCCGGCTATTGGGAATTCCCGGGCGGGAAGGTTGAGCCCGGCGAATCGATTCTCGACGCGCTCAAGCGCGAATTCGTCGAGGAGCTTGGCATGCAGGTGCTGTCGGCGGAGCCGTGGTGCGGCGTCGAATACGTCTATCCGCATGCGCATGTGAGGCTGCATTTCTACATCAGCCGCGAATGGCGCGGTGAGCCGCAAAGCCTGGAAGGACAGGCATTCGCCTGGCAGGGTAGTCTCGGTGTCGAGCCGCTGCTGCCGGCAACCATTCCCCTGATCGAGTGGCTGGATAGGGTGCGCTACGGCGAACAGGCAAAGAGTGCCGTCTGAGGCATGAATGTATCTATTTAAATACACTGTATTTAAATAGATACATAGATTGCTTCTTATTGATTTAAAAGCACATTTTTTCATTTTTCCTCCACGGAGGGGCGGGGTGTACATTCTTGAATACACTTGACTCTCCCGCTGTCGCACCCGTCTGACTCCTAACCCATTGAATTCATTGAATTCTCTTCTCTGGCATGCAAGTTGCCAATCCGATGAGAAATTGATCATCAAAAGGGGTGGTTGTGAAAGTCATCGTATTGGGCAGCGGCGTTCTGGGTACTACATCGGCCTACTATCTGGCGCAGGCCGGCCATGACGTAACGGTTGTCGATCGCCAGGAAGGTGCCGGTCTTGAGACCAGCTTTGCGAATGCGGGCGAGGTGTCGCCCGGTTACTCCGCGCCGTGGGCGGCGCCCGGCATTCCGGTCAAGGCGATGAAATGGTTGTTGATGCGGTATAGTCCGCTGGTGATCCGCCCCAGTCTTGATCCCGACATGTGGCGCTGGGTGACCCGGATGCTGATGAACTGCACCGCCGCGCGCTACGAAATCAATAAGGGCCGCATGGTGCGGCTGGCTGAGTACAGCCGCGACTGCCTGATCGACTTGCGCGCCGCTACAGGCATCAGCTACGACCATCGTACTCAAGGCACGCTGCAGCTGTTCCGCACGCAAAAGCAGCTCGATGCGGCGGCGCAGGATATCGCCGTGCTGCAGCAGTATGGCGTTCCCTACGAGTTACTGGATTCAGCAGGCTGTATCCGCGTCGAACCGGCGCTGGCCCATGTGAAGGGTAAGTTCGTAGGCGCGCTGCGCCTGCCGAACGATGAAACCGGCGACTGCTTCAAGTTCACCCAGCAGCTTGCCGCAATGGCGGAGCAGGCCGGCGTCAAATTCAGATATGGCGTTTCGATCGAGCGCCTGGTGACCGAAGGCGGCAAGATCGCCGCGGTGAAGAGCTCGGCCGGCGAACTGAAGGCCGACGGTTATGTGCTGGCGCTCGGCAGCTATTCGCCGCTGCTGCTGCGCGATATCGGCATCCATATTCCGGTCTATCCGATCAAGGGTTATTCGATCACCGTGCCGATTGCCGACGCGGGCGGCGCGCCGGAATCGACGGTGATGGATGAAACCTACAAGGTGGCGATCACCCGCCTCGGCGACCGTATCCGCGTCGGCGGTACCGCCGAGATTGCCGGTTATGACCTCACCCTGCGCAATGCGCGGCGCGAGACGCTGGAGCATTCGGTATGCGACCTGTTCCCGAAGGGCGGTGATGTGGCACGCGCTGAATTCTGGTGCGGCCTGCGCCCGATGACGCCGGACGGCACGCCGGTGGTGGGGCCGACGCCGTACCGCAACCTGTTCCTCAACACCGGCCACGGCACGCTCGGCTGGACCATGGCCTGCGGCTCGGGTCGCGTGCTGGCCGATCTGGTATCCGGCAAGCGGCCGGAGATCGACATGGAAGGGCTCTTCATGGACCGCTACGGCAGGAGCAAGCGTCCGGTCGCCGTGCCGCAGGAGGCACGTGCGTAAGGTTCTGAACGTCTATTGTCCTGTCTGTCGCTCAACGGTACAGTGGCGATGATCGCCACCGAACCCGTCCAGAGCTTCAGACCATGCGGATAGATGTCCAGTTTGCCGACCGTGTCGGCATCGCCCACGAAATTCTTGCTGTCCTCGCCCGCCGCAACATCAATGTGGTGGCGGTCGAAGTGGACTCTTCCGATGTATTCATCGACATTCCCGAACTGGATGAAAGCATGCTGCCGCCGCTGCGCGACGACTTCATGCAGGTCGCCGGCGTGCGCGACGTGGTGCCTGTCGATGTGCTGCCGGGCGCGCGTCGCCGCCTCCATCTCGATACGCTGATGGCCGTGATGGCCGACCCGGTCATGGCGGTCGATGCTGCAGGCCGCATCGTCGCGGCCAATGCCGCTGCCGCTGCCGTGACCGAAACGACGGAGAGCGAGCTGCACGGCAGGATGCTTCGCGAATTGTTCGGTGATGCTGGCCTGCAGACCGAATTGCTGGAGAACGGATTCCAGGCGCCGGCGCGCGAAGTGCGGCTGCAGGGAGAACCCTTTCTGCTCGAAGTGACGCCGGTGTCCGATCCGGTCGATGCCGCCTTGGGGCAGACCGTCGGCGGCGTCATTACGCTGCATGCACCGCGTCGCCTCGGCGGACGTATCCATGCATTGCAGCATGGCGGGGGTGGCTTTGATGCGATCATCGGCGAATCCGAGCCGATTCGCGCACTGAAAGCCCGCGCGGTGCGCGTGGCGATGGTCGATGCGCCGCTGCTGATCACCGGAGAAACCGGCACCGGCAAGGAACTGGTCGCGCAGGCCTGCCATGCCGCGAGTTCGCGCAGCAATGCGCCTTTCCTCGCACTCAATTGCGCGTCGCTGCCTGAAAGCCTGGCCGAGAGCGAACTGTTTGGCTACATGTCGGGCGCGTTTACCGGCGCGCAGCGCGGCGGCAAGCCTGGGCTGATCGAAATGGCGGACGGTGGCACTGTCTTCCTCGATGAAATCGGAGAGATGTCGCTCTACCTGCAAGCCAAGCTGCTGCGCTTCCTGAACGACGGCAAGTTCCGCCGCATCGGCAGCGAGCGCGAGATCAAGGTGAATGTCCGCATCATCAGCGCGACCCATCGCAACCTGAGCAAGATGGTGGCGGAAGGGGCATTCCGCGAAGACCTGTTCTACCGTCTCAATGTGCTGCAGCTGGAAGTCCCGCCTTTGCGCGAGCGTCCGGACGACATCCTGCCGCTGGCGCGCCACTTCATCGAGCGCGCCTGCGCGCAGGCGCAGAAGCCGATCTGCCGGCTCAACGCGCAGGCATGCGCGACTCTGGTAGCCAATACCTGGCCCGGCAACGTGCGGCAACTGCAGAACGTGGTATTTCGCGCCATCACGATGACGGACCGGCGCATTCTCGATGCGTCGGATTTCGATCTGGCCGGAGCCGGTGTTCTTGTCAAGGAGGCGGTGGCCGGGCAGGAAACGGAAGACTGGGAAAAGTCGGTGGCGTCGTTCGAGCGCGCGTTGCTGGAGCGGCTTTACCCGCAGTACCCCTCCAGCCGCAAGCTGGCGATGCGACTGAAGACATCGCACTCGATGATTGCGAACAAGCTGCGCAAGTACGGTATTCCGGGGGCGGCCCGTTAAGATACAGGTTGAAAACCTACTGCGCGGCCCGAGT
>JAEZVM010000295.1 GCA_023420795.1 Pseudomonadota bacterium | reverse complement strand
CCCGAGGTGTACATCATGATCCTGCCGGCGTTCGGCATCATCTCGCAGATCATCCCGGCGTTTTCGCGCAAGCAGCTGTTCGGCTATGCGTCGATGGTGTACGCGACCGCGTCGATCGCGATCCTGTCCTTCATCGTCTGGGCGCACCACATGTTCACCACTGGCATGCCGGTCACCGGCCAGCTGTTCTTCATGTATGCAACGATGCTGATCTCGGTGCCGACCGGCGTGAAGGTGTTCAACTGGATCGCGACGATGTGGAAAGGCTCGATGACCTTCGAGACACCGATGCTGTTTGCAGTCGGCTTCATCTTCGTTTTCACCATCGGCGGCTTCTCCGGCCTGATTCTCGCAGTCGCGCCGATCGATATCCAGGTGCAGGATACCTATTACGTCGTGGCGCACTTCCACTACGTGCTGGTGGCGGGTTCGCTGTTTGCGCTGTTCGCCGGCTTCTACTACTGGGGGCCGAAGTGGACCGGCTTCATGTACAACGAAACCGCCGGCAAGTTCCACTTCTGGGGCTCGATCATCACCTTCAACATCACCTTCTTTCCGATGCACTTCCTCGGGCTGGCCGGCATGCCGCGCCGCTATGCCGACTACCCGATGCAGTTTGCCGATTTCAACATGATCGCGTCGATCGGTGGTTTCGGCTTCGGCCTGATGCAGGTGTATTTCCTACTGGCGGTGGTGCTGCCCTCGATCCGGGGCGGCAAGAAGGCGGCCGACAAGCCGTGGGAAGGTGCCGAGGGACTGGAATGGACCGTGCCGAGCCCGGCGCCGTTCCATACCTTCGAAGTGCCGCCGACAGTGAAATGATAGTGACGCAGGGGAGCGGCAGGTGCAAGCCCGCCGGTGAATGCATGAACGATCCCAGAAAGCCGAACAATCTGAGAACTGCACTGATTCTTGCCTCGGTTGCGCTGATGTTCGCATTGGGCCTTGTCGCTAAGCGGCTTTGGCTAGGTTGATATGGACCGGCAGAAACAGAGGGCAGGGAACGCGACCCATACGCTGAATGCCCAAATGCTGGGCAAGCTGGTGGTGGTTGCCGTGATGATGTTCGGCTTTGGTTATTCGCTGGTGCCGATCTATAAAAAAATTTGTGAGATCACCGGCATCAATCTCGTCACGCGCAAGGATGCGGCGGTGCAGGAGGTGGCGAATACCCAGATCGACCGGAGCCGCACCATCACGATCGAGTTCGATGCGACGGCACAAGGGCCATGGCGATTCCGGCCGACGGTGTCGAGTATGGAAGTGCATCCGGGCGAGATGACGCAGGTGGTGTATGAAGTGGTGAATACGCAGGCGCGCGCGATCGATGCGCAGGCGATTCCCAGCTATGCGCCACAGCAGGCGGAGGCTCACTTCAAGAAAATGGAGTGTTTCTGCTTCCAGCAACAGACGCTCGGGCCGAACCAGGCAAAGCAGATGCCGGTCGTGTTCTATATCGATCCGGCGCTGCCGAAGCATGTGAAGACGATTACCTTGTCGTACACCTTCTTCGAGATTGGCGGCACCGGAAAGAAGGCAAGCTGAAACGAAGAGTAGCCGGATGGATGAAATGGAAAAGACGTCGCAGCGCAAGGCCTCTTTCGGTGCGACAGTGAAAGCGGTGTTCTGGTCGTTTTTTGGTGTCAGGAAAAGAAGCGATTACGAACAGGATGCGCAGCACCTCAATCCGGTTCACGTAATCGTCGCCGGCCTGATCGGTGCCGTGATATTTGTCGTCACGCTGATCCTGATCGTGAAAAGCGTCGTTGCGCAGTAATAATCAAATTTGCATTGGGGGAGATCGAGATGGGTTCTCAACACGCTAAGGCGCCGCACTATTTTGTACCGGGGCCGTCGAAGTGGCCCGTTCTGGCGGGGGCATCGCTGCTGCTGACGATGATCGGTGCATCGGCATGGGTCAACGGCGTCAGCTGGGGCAAATATGCCAACATCATCGGCATCCTGGCCTTCATCCTTGTACTGTACAAATGGTTCGGCGATGCGATCGCGGAGTCCGAAGGCGGTCTGTACAGCAACCGCATCGACACCTCGTATCGCTGGAGCATGAGCTGGTTCATCTTCTCCGAAGTGATGTTCTTCGCGGCGTTCTTCGGTGCGCTGTTCTATGCGCGCAGCGTGACCTTGCCGTGGTTAGCTGACCTGGATCACCGCATCCTGTGGCCCGACTTCTCGGCGCAATGGGGCAATACTCCCGCTGGCACCGTCGAGCCGTTCACCAAGATGGGGCCGTTCTGGATCCCGACCATCAATACCGCGCTCCTGCTGACTTCCGGCGTCACTCTCACGATCTCCCATCACGCCTTGCGTGCCGGCCACCGCGGTAGCACCGCATTCTGGCTGTTTGCCACGATCGTGCTTGGCGGGGTGTTCATGGGGTTCCAGGTTTATGAGTACATGCATGCATACAGCGACCTGAACCTGAAGCTCACTTCCGGCATCTACGGCTCAACCTTCTTCATGCTGACCGGTTTCCATGGTTTCCATGTGACGATGGGCGCCATCATGCTGTCCGTCGTGCTGTATCGCGTGCTGAGAGGTCACTTCACACCAGAACATCACTTCGCATTCGAAGGAGCCGCCTGGTACTGGCACTTCGTCGATGTGGTCTGGCTTGGCCTGTATGTGGTGGTGTACTGGATGTAACTAAGCAATGAAAAAGCCGCACCGGTGTGCGGCTTTTTTCTCGCATGAATCTTTGTCAGCGAATTCCGGTCGGCTCGATCCAGCCCTGGCTATATGCCACCAGGATCAGCACGAACAGCGTGATCGAGAAACCGACGCGGAAGGCGAGGGCCTTGACGGTGCGATTGCTCCGGCCCTTGTCCTTCATCAGGAAAACCAGTGCCGAACCGAGGCTGGCGAGGATCAGGATGAAGGCGATGGCGACAAGGGTTTTCATGTTGGGTTGCCGCAATAGCGGACTGGCTGTATCGGATAGACAGACATTGTAATGCCGGGGAAATTCCGCTTCAGATGGATTCCGTTTCTGGCTGCCGTAATAGGGGCAGCCATCGGCATTGCGCTGGGACAGTGGCAGACGAGGCGCGCGCTCGAAAAGGAAGTGATCGAAGAGAAGCTGGTGACGCGCGCATCGGCGCCGGCGGTGGGGTTGCAAGTGGTGAACCGGCCCATCGACGAGATCGAGTACCGGCAGCTTGCGGTTCGTGGCGAATTCATCGGCGACTGGACCGTCTATCTGGATAACCGCCCATACAAGGGCGTGCCCGGCTTCTATGTCATGACGCCGCTGAAGTTGGCCGGGTCAGGCATGCATGTATTGGTTGCGCGTGGCTGGGCAAAGCGCGACGTTGCTGACAGGAGCAGACTGCCGTCTGCGCAACTGCCTGGCGGCACCGTCGAGATTCAGGGGCTGGTCCGTCGCAGTCCGGGCCATGTCCTGCAGCTTGGGAAACCGGAGCGGCTCCACCCTGGCGCGATCGTGCAGAACATCGATATCGCGGAGTTTGCGCAGTCCGCCGGACTGCAGATGCAGCCTTTCATCATCGAGCAGACAAGCGATACGCAGGACGGCCTGGTACGCGACTGGCCGAGGCCTTCGACCGGTGCCGAGAAGCACCGTGGGTATGCATTCCAGTGGTATGCGCTGGCCGCGACCGCATTGATATTTTTTGTTGTGACGGGATTTCGACGTGGAACAAGCTAGAAAAGCCGGGCGCTGGAAGTTGCTGGCGCTGTTCGCAGTATGCGCAGCGCCGCTGATCGCCTCCTATTTCGCATACTACGTGGTCAAGCCTGAAGGTCGGACGAATTACGGCGAATTGATCGATCCGCGCGCGCACCCGATGCCGACTCTCAATGCAACCTCGCTCGATGGCAAGCCGGCTGCGCTCGAAGCGCTGAAAGGAAGGTGGATCCTGTTGCAGGTCGGTGATGCCGAATGCCACACATCCTGCCAGAAGAAATTGCATGAAATGCGCCAGCTGCGCCTTGCGCAGGGAAAGGACATGGACCGGGTCGAGCGCGTCTGGCTGGTGACTGATAACGAACCGCTTGAAACCCTGCTGATGCGGGAGTACGACGGCACGCATATGCTGCGCGTCAGACCGGAGGTGTTGAAGGCGTGGCTTCCGGCCGAGCCCGATTCCACAGTGGCCGATCACATTTACATGATCGATCCGCTCGGCAATCTGATGATGCGTTTTCCCAAGGATGCCGACGCCGGCCGGATCAAGAAGGATCTGGCTCGTTTGCTGAAGGCTTCACGCATAGGATAGGGCCGCGATGCTGATACAACTTGCGATCATGGGTGTGCTGGTGGCATTGCTGCCGCTGACTATCGTCTGGGTATCTCGCGACAGCAACAAGTACCGCAAGCTCGTTTGGGTAACGGCATTTCTGACGTTCGACCTCATCATGTTCGGCGCTTTCACCCGTCTGACCGATTCTGGCCTCGGCTGCCCGGACTGGCCCGGCTGCTACGGCCATGCGAATCCTTTGCAGGCGCATGAGCACATCAGCGCAGCCGAGGCGGCGATGCCGACCGGACCGGTCACGGTCATGAAGGCATGGATCGAGATGGTCCATCGCTATCTGGCGATGGG
>JAEZVM010000065.1 GCA_023420795.1 Pseudomonadota bacterium | reverse complement strand
GACGGTTCGTCGCTGACGCTGACCACGCTTGATACGACGAATGTGAATATCGCAGTGGACAGCGATGGGGACGGTACTGCCGAGCAGAATACGACGACTACGTGGGATGCGCTGGCGGATGCGATCTAACACATAGCGTTCGAGGACGGGAATATCGGGGCAGAGAAAACACCGTGTCATCCCGAGCAGGGCGAGGGATCTCGGGCCGTAGCGATGATGCGAACGTGAGATCCCTACGCCGGGCGCCCCCGCTGCACTCGAGATGACAAACAACCTGGATACGGTTATTGCGTCGCCTGCTTCCCGATATAAGCCAGCGCCTCTTCCACCTGGTCGATCAGGATCAGGCACAGGTCGCCTTCGGACAGGTCGGCGAGCGCGGTGTCGATCGCGACGAACTCCCCTTTGACTTCCTTGATCGAGCGGGTGCGCTTCGCATGCGCCAGCCCTTCGCGCAGCAGCGCAACCACTTCGCCGTCGGCGCGCCCGCGCTGGCACTGGTCTTCGTACAGGACAACGCTGTCGAACGCATCGCCGAGGATTTCGGTCTGGCGGCGGATATCGATGTCACGCCGGTCGCCGGCGCCGCTGATGACGACGCTGCGGCGCTTGGCCGGCATGCTGTCGATCGCCTTTACCAGCGCGGCGATCGCGTCCGGGTTGTGGCCGTAGTCGGCGATCAGCGTCGCACCCTTGTACGAGAACAGATTGAAGCGGCCCGGCGCGGTCTGTGCGTCGCTGACGAAGGTGTTCAGGCCGGCGCACACCGTATCCCAGTCGAGGCCCAAGCCCCATGCGGCGCCGATGGCGGCCATCGCATTCTCGACCTGGAAGCCGATGGTGCCGTTGCGCGTGAGCGGAATGTCAGCCAGCGCAAAGCGGCGCATGTCCTTGCCTTCGGCGGCGACGATCGCATCGCCATCGACATACACGACGCGGCGGCCTTGCGCACGATGGCTGGTCATCACGGGATGGTGCACATCTTTGGCGAAGAAGGTGACCGAGCCGGGGCAGACCGATGCCATGCTCGCCACCATCGGATCGGCGGCATTGAGCACCGCGGTGCCGCCAGGCGCGACGTTCTGCACGATCACGCGCTTGACCACCGCCAGATCCTCGACGGTGGTGATGTAGTTCAGGCCGAGATGGTCGCCCTCACCGATGTTGGTGACGACCGCGACATTGCAGCGGTCGAAGCCGAGGCCCTCGCGCAGCACGCCGCCGCGCGCGGTCTCGAATACCGCAGCATCGACGTCCGGGTGCATCAGCACATTGCGCGCGCTGCGCGGGCCGCTGCAGTCGCCGGTATCGATGCGCTGCTTGCCGACGTACACGCCGTCGGTGCCGGTCATGCCGACGCGGTACTTATTGGCGGAAAGCAGATGCGCGATCAGCCGCACGGTAGTGGTTTTGCCGTTGGTGCCGGCCACCGCGACCACCGGAATACGGCCGTCGTCGCCATCCTTGAACATGGTGGAGACGATCGCCTCACCGACCGCGCGGCCCTTGCCGAACGACGGCTGCAAGTGCATGCGCAGGCCGGGCGCAGCATTGACCTCGACGATGCCGCCGCCTTGCTCTTCCAGCGGCTTGATCACGGTTTCGCAGACCACATCGACGCCGCAGATATCGAGGCCGACCATCTGTGCAGCTTCGACCGCGCGCGCGGCCACGTCGGGATGCACATCCTCGGTGACGTCGGTGGCGGTGCCGCCGGTGGAAAGATTGGCGTTGTTGCGCAGTACCACGAGCGTGCCCTGCGGCGGCACGCTGTCCACCGTATAGCCCTGCTTGGCCATGGTGGCGCGCGCGATGTCATCGACGCGGATCTTGGTCAGCGAAGTCGCATGGCCGTCGCCGCGGCGCGGGTCGCGGTTGACGTCGGCGATCAGTTCGCCGATGGTGTGCACGCCGTCGCCGGTCACCTGCGGCGGCGCGCGACGCGCGGCGGCCACCAGCTGGTCGCCGACCACCAGCAGGCGGAAATCATGGCCGGTGATGTAGCGTTCGACGATCACGTCATCGCTGATGCCGCGTGCAACACCGAATGCGGTCAGCACTTCGTCGCGTGTCTTGATATTGACCGCCACGCCCTTGCCCTGGTTGCCGTCGCGCGGCTTGACCACGACCGGGCCACCGATTTCGCAGGCGGCCTTCCATGCATCTTCCGCATCGGTGACCGAGCGGCCGTGCGGCACCGGCACGCCGGCGGCATCGAGCAGCATCTTGGTCAATTCCTTGTCCTGCGCGATCGATTCGGCGATTGCGCTGGTGGCACTGGTCTCGGCCGCCTGGATGCGGCGCTGACGGCTGCCCCAGCCGAACTGCACCATGCTGCCTTCGGTCAGGCGGCGGTACGGAATGCCGCGCGCGACGGCAGCCTGCACGATGGAGCCTGTGCTCGGCCCGAGGCGGATGTCTTCGTCCAGCTCGCGCAGCTTCGCCAGTGCGGATTCGAGGTCGAAAGGCGTGTTCTCCAGCGCGCTGTTGCACAGCTGCTCAGCCAGCTCGAACGCGAGGCGGCCAACCGCTTCCTCGGTGTATTCGACTACCACCTGGTAGGTGCCGGATTCGACGGTCTGCACCGCGCGGCTGAAGGTCACCGGGCAGCCGGCCTGCGCCTGCAGGCACAAGGCGGCGGCTTCGAGCGCATGCGCGAGCGAGAACGGATGCTCGGTGCCGGTCGGTTCGATGAATTTGATTTCCGGAAAACGCGTGCGCAGCCTCGTCTCGAAATCCGGCAATGCGCTGATATCACGCTCGGCCGGGCTGCATGACACGATGGCCTCGATCGAGGTATGCCGGCTCCACAGGTTAGGCCCGCGCAGGGCGCGGATACGCGAAATTTCCATCAATCTGTTCCTTGTCTGCCCGGCTGCGGGGTTGACGTTGTTGCAGCCGCGCTGTCATCCATGTTCTATCGGAACCGCCGTCGTTTGCCAGCAGCTCCCTGTTCCTCACGCGGTGCCGAAGTCGTACGAAGCCAGTGCCGCCAGCATCTGGTCGGCGGCAATGCCGAGCGCCCAGCCCGCAGCCACGGCGGCGAGGACGTTTTCAACGATGAAGGGTCGCTGTTCCAGATCCCTGATCGCCAGCGCCGACAGATCGAAGGCGGGCGACGCCTGCATGCCGGTGGCCATGATCACCTCGCTGTCGCGCAGGAAGACCGCGCGGCCGCCGGCGGTACGATGCGCCGCCAATGCCGCCTCGCCGGGCGAAACGGCAAAGAAGATCACCTCGCCGTCGCACAGCTTGGCCATGTCCGCCACGCGCGCGTCGGCAGCATTGAGCACCGCAGCGCCCTCCGGCAATACGATATCGACCTGCGTGCGCGCGACATTTGCGAGCTGGTCGGCGTTGTCGATGTACAGGTCGGGTAGGCTTTCGTCCGAATCGATATTGGTAACCACGCCGACCTGGCAGCGGTCGTAGGCGACGCCTTCGGTCAGGATCGCGCGGTAGCCGTTCTCGAACACGGCGGCATCGACCGCGCGGTTCAGCAGGATGCGGTTCGCGTACTGCCAGTTGGCGCAATCGCCGCTGACCATCGGCCGCGCACGCAGGAACAGTCCGTCGCTGCAGGCGACCGCGACATTGGCGCCGTGCAGCTTCAGCATGCGGCCGATCAGGCGCGACACCATGGTCTTGCCGCGGCTGCCGGTGACGCCGACGACCGGGATGCGGCCGGTGCTGCCTTCTTCCGGGAACAGGTGATCGACGATCGCGCGGCCGACCGGGCGCGGCGTACCGCTGGCCGGCTTCAGGTGCATCAATAGGCCCGGGCCTGCATTGACTTCGACGATTGCGCCGTCGGTTTCATCGAGCGGGCGGGAAATGTTTTCAGCGACCAGATCGACGCCGGCGATGTCCAGCCCGACGATGCGCGCAGCCAGCGCGGCAGCGGCAGCGACATCCGGATGCACGTCGTCAGTGCAGTCGAACGCGAGGTTGCCGCGGCTCTGGACCAGTACGGTCTTGCCAGCCGGCGGCACCGACTCCGGCTTGTAACCCTGGCGGTCCAGCACCAGCAGCACGGTCGGATCTTCCTCGTAGGTGATCGGCGACAGCGGGAAATCCTCGTGCTCGCCGCGGCGCGGATCGCTGTTGATCTGGGTTTCGATCAGGCGGGTGATGCTGGACACGCCGTCGCCGGTCACGCTGGCAATCTCGCCCTTGGTGGCAGCGACCAGCTTGCCGCCGACGATCAGCAGGCGGTGCTCGTCGCCGCGCACGAAGCGCTCGACCATCACGTCGCTGCCCTCTTCATCGGCGAGGCGGAAGGCGGCCGTGATTTCCTCCTGGGTGTTCAGATCCATCGAGACGCCGCGCCCGTGGTTGGCGTCGGACGGCTTGACCACGACCGGCAGGCCGATGTCCTGCGCCGCATCCCAGGCGTCGTCCGGGTCGCTGACGATGCGGCCTTCCGGCACCGGCACGCCGCAGGATTTCAGCAGCGACTTGGTCAGGTCCTTGTCGCGCGAAATGCTTTCCGAAATCGCGCTGGTCTGGTCGGTTTCGGCGGTCCAGATACGGCGCGAACGCTTGCCCTGGCCGAACTGCACCAGGTTGCCGTCGTTCAGGCGCGCATACGGAATGCGGCGCTCCAGCGCGGCATCGACGATGTTCGCGGTGCTGGGACCGAGACCGATCCGCTCGGCCAGGTCGGTCAGCTGGCGGACACAGCCGGCGACATCGTACGGCCGGTCCTCGATCGCCGCCATCACCAGGTCGCGCGCGGCATACAGCGCGACGCGGGTCACTTCCTCATAGCGCGCCCGCACCACCAGCTTGTAGACGCCCCGTTTCGAGGTCTCGCGCGCCTTTCCGAAGCCGGTCTGCACGCCGGCCAGGTTCTGCAGCTCGATCATCACGTGTTCCATGATGTGCGCCGGCCAGGTGCCTTCGCGCAGCCGCTGCAGGAAGCCGCCGCGCTCGCCGATGCCGCAGCGGTGCTCGATCAGGCCGGGCAGCCAGGC
>JAEZVM010000001.1 GCA_023420795.1 Pseudomonadota bacterium | reverse complement strand
GTTAGCACCACCATCAGGAAGATGGAAAATTCTTCGGTGAAGGCGAATGACACATCGGTGAAATAGCGCACCACCACGTTGGCGAAGGTAATGCAGCAGATCAGCGCCATCGCCAGCGCCGCGCAGGCTTCCTCGATCTTCACCGTGATGCACGGCGGCGCTTCGCCGCGAGATTGCGCACTGTCCGGCAGGTCACTCGGCAGTTCATTCATTTGAAACTCTCTTGGATGCATTGAAAAAGAAATACCGCTCAGGGAGCGGTAGGGGGAGGGGCGGAGAACTTCCCTTCGCAATGGAAGGGAAGCTTCGTGTGCTGCACGACTTACTTGCGGGCGGCGATCTCTGCTTCGGCCTTCTTCACCAGATCAATACCGACTGTCTTCGACCACTTGTCATAGACCGGGCGCGTCAGCTTCTTGAACTGCGCAAGCTCGTCGGCATTGGGACGGGTAACTTTCACGCCCTGTGCCTCGACTTCCTTCCACAGCGCATTGTCGTTGGCGGTCAAACCCTTGCGTACCAGCGCGATTTCTTCCTTGCCGGCCTGGATTGCGGCGGCGCGCACCGCTTCCTGGTCTTCCTTGCTCCAGCTTTCCCAGACCTTGCGGTTGACGACGAAGATCAGCGGGTCATTCATGTAGCCCCATTGCGTCAGATACTTCTGGCCGACGGAACTGATCTTCGCGCCGAGGAACACTGAGATCGGATTTTCCTGGCCGTCCACCGCGCCCGATGCCAGTGCCGGTTGCGCATCGGCCCAGCTCATTTGCGTCGGATTCGCGCCCAGCGCGGTGAAGGTATCGTTGAACAGCGGCGAACCGACCACGCGGAACTTCATGCCTTTCATGTCCGCCGGTGTCTTGATCTCGCGCTTGGAATTGCTGATCTCGCGGAAACCATTCTCGCCCCATGCGAGCGGCACTACGCCGTTTCTCTCGATCGCCTTGAAGATCATCTTGCCGGTCTCGCCCGCCGTCAATGCATCGGCCGCGCGGTAATCCGGCACCAGGAAGGGAAGCGAGAACAGGTTCAGTTCCTTCACCTGCGGCGACCAGTTGATCGACGAACCGACGGCCAGGTCGATCACACCCTGGCGGATTGCGGTAAATTCACGCGTCTGGTCGCCTGCAACCAGCGAAGTGCCCGGATACATCTTGATGTTGATCCTGCCCTGAGTCTTCTCCTTGACCAGTTCAGCCCAGCGCTCACCGCCCTTGCCCCAGGGGAAAGCAGTCCCAAGAACAGTCGATAGTCGATATTCAGGTTGATATTTCTGCTGTGCGTGAACGGGAACGGCGAATGCCAATGCGGCGCCGATGACCAAGGGGAAGAGAGACTTACGCAAGATGGCTCCTTAGACATGAGAAGCGGCAGCCCCAGCCGAGCGCGGCTGCTCGATATAGTGTATGTGGGCAATGCACACATGCACTTTACCAAATTTGGTGTTTTCTTGCTTTAAGGATCAAATGTTCGGCCTCTAGTGCATCGTAAGCTAGGCTACTTCGGCAGCGATCTGGCTTTGTCTTCTTTCGCTCTATCGAAAAAATCGATCGAAGATTTTTGTAAATCGTTAATAAGGTGCCTATATGGGAGAGAGTGGTGCGGCAAATAAAAAAACCGCGTTCTCGTGGAGAATGGCGGTTTTTATGTGCTCACTTGGGCGCAAATACAAATTGATGGTGGAGCCGGCGGGAATCGAACCCGCGTCCAGAAGCACTCTACAGACAGTTCTACATACTTAGTGCTGCCAATTGGTTTTAACCTTGCCGACGCGGACGCACACGCTTCGCCAAGGCGAGTCACCTAAATTTAACGCTATGCCAAGTGACCCGACATAACGCGATTCCCTGTATATGACTCTACTGCTGTTGCCAGCCCGCCCCAGGGAAGAAACGGTGTAGAGCTAGAAAGTTCTTAGGTTCCTAGAGGTTTACGCTGCGAGAGCGTAAGATTCATCGTTTGCATTTAAGCATTTCCGGTTGGATTAACGAGGTAGCCAGTCCTCGGTATGCCCTGCGCTGCTTTGCAACCCCTGTCGAAACCAGGTCGGCCCCAAGACAGATCAAGTATTGTACTGCATAAGATGGGGCAAAGCCTTTGGAGTTCAAGAGGCTTCGCCAATTAATTTCAGCAGGTCCAAGGGGGCTGCAATTAATGCATCGGCGCCCCAGCCGGATGGCTCAACATGACCGCAGTAACCCCATGCCGCCGCAATCGCCGTCATTCCTGCAGCTTGTCCTGCCTGGACATCGCGCAGGTCGTCACCTACGTACCAGCACTCCTGTGCGGAGAGGCTCAGGCGACGGGCCGCTTCCAGCAATGGCGCGGGATGAGGCTTGGAATGAGGTGTCGTATCGCCAGAGATCACGCAGCCCGCGTGCTGCAGGCCGATACGTGGTACGAGTCGATCGGTGAAGCGTGCTGCCTTGTTGGTTACGATGCCCCACTGTAAGCCGCGCTCTTCCAGTTGAGTCAGCAGTGCTTCGATTCCTTCAAACAGGCGGCTTTCGATGGCTATGGAGGCCTCGTAGCTATCAAGAAAGGCATTACGCAATTCCTCATAGCCGGCATCTTCCGGTTTCAGTCCGAAGGACGCGCCGATCAGCCCGCGGGCACCCGCGGAGGCAACCGGGCGGAGCAGCTCGTAGGATGTGGGTTCCAGTCCGCGCTGTATGCGCACACGATTGATTGCTCCCGCAAGGTCCGGAGCAGTATCGGCGAGTGTGCCGTCAAGATCGAACAGGACGGCGCGCGGTGAAGCTAAGGGCATGATCGAATTTATTGTCGGAGGTTCCAGATGGAGAGGCGTCTCTCGTGCCGAGGCTAGGCGCAGGTCCGCCTCTCAAGCGTTGCTTATGCAGGGCGTGTACATGCAACCAGATAGTTGACGTCGGTGTCCTGATTGAGGGAATACATTTTTGTGAGCGGATTGTAGCCCATACCCTTCAGCGTGTTGAGCGTCAGTCCGGCGTTGCGTATGAATTGTGCCAATTCAGCCGGTGTAATGAATTTTGCGTAGTCGTGTGTGCCTTTAGGTAGCATGCGCAACAAGTATTCCGCTCCAATTACCGCAAAGAGATATGACTTCGGATTGCGGTTAATCGTCGAGAAGAAGACATGTCCTCCGGGTTTGACGAGTGTCGCACAGGCCTGAACGACGGAGGCAGGATCCGGAACATGCTCCAGCATTTCCATGCAGGTCACTACATCGTAGCTACCGGGCTCCTGCGCAGCCAGCTGTTCGGCAGAGATCAATTCATAACGTACCTGCACGCCCGATTCGAGGCTGTGCAGGTCGGCGACCTTAAGCGCCTTCTCCGACAAGTCGATGCCGGTGACCTTGGCGCCTTTTAGTGCCATGGATTCGGCCAGGATACCTCCTCCGCAGCCGATGTCAGCAACGGTTTTTCCCGCTAACGGAACGCGTGCATTGATCCACTCAAGCCTGAGTGGATTGATTTCATGCAATGGGCGGAATTCTGAAGTCGGATCCCACCAGCGGTGGGCCAATTCGCTGAATTTTTGGAGTTCTAGAGGATCGGCGTTCATGGAATGAATAATAGCGAGAATATGGGGAAGCTGTTGATATTAAGGGATCAACAGGCATAAAAAAACCCCGCCGAAGCGGGGTTGATTCGCGGAGAATCAATTATCGGGTACGGGTGCCCACGACTTCGATTTCTACGCGACGGTTCTTGGCGCGGCCAGCAGAGGTCTTATTGTCGGCGACCGGCTGCTTTTCACCCTTGCCTTCGGTATAAACGCGATTTGCTTCGACGCCTTTGGATACCAGATAGGCCTTGACGGCTTCAGCGCGACGTACCGACAGCTTCTGGTTGTAGGTGTCGGAACCGACGGCATCTGCGTGGCCAACGGCGATCACAACTTCCAGATTCATGCCTTGGAGCTTAGAGGTGAGATCGTCCAGCTTGGCCTTGCCGTCCGGTTTCAGAACGGCCTTGTCGAAGTCGAAGAAGGTGTCTGCAGCGAACGTGACTTTTTCAGAAGTCGGTGCCGGTGCCGGAGCGGGAGCAGGTGCCGGAGCGGGGGCCGGTGCTGCTGCAGGAGCGGGTGCCGCTGCCTTGACCAGTTCGCCATCGCAGCCACCGACTGCGTCGGCTGGGGTCCAGTAGCCCGTCCTCCAGCACAGGCCGAACGGATCACGGGCGATCACGCCGCGGCTGTCTTGCAGATAGGCGCTATTCGGCGTCTTGGCCTGAATGTTTTCCTGTGCCGAAGCGGAGAAGGAAGCGACTGCGGATGCAGCAAAGATGAGTTTTGCTAATTTATTCATATTTTTCCTCTTGGGTGAGATATCCGCAGATGGACTGCGCAACAGATAATGCTTAAACAATAGCACTGTACTTTATTAGATCAATTTTTGCTAAGGTTGTTCACTTGCAATGATCTTTAGATAAGCATATTTTGCCATAGCGAGAATAACCATTGATTATTGCTAAATCAACCGCATGGCGTTTTTAATCATGCGTTGTGCTTTTGCTACAACGCGACATCTATGGGTTCCTGTCGGTACGGCAGGAACCCTTTGACTTACCTCGCCAGTCCGCGCGCCTCGATAACGACGCGACGGTTCGCTGCAAGACATTCAATGAGCTGAGTACGTGGAAGTTTGTCATCGCATGCCTTGACGGACTGTGTTTTGCCAGCGCCCAAGGTGTCGATTTCAGCCGTTACGCCCTTGCTCTTCAAATACCCGGCGACCGCGTTTGCCCGCTTCTCCGAGAGTTTTTGATTGTATTGGTGCGATCCGAGACGGTCGGTATGGCCGGTAATGAGAACGATATCGACTTTCGCGCAGCCGGCCAGCTTGGCGAGCACTTCTTCATCGATGCGCTTCTTGGCGGCATTGTTCAGCACAGCCTTGTTGAATGCGAAGGTCTGGTCGCTACTAAGGGTGGTGCTGAAGTCGCAGCGTTTCGGTGCTGCAGGCACAGGTGCAGGTTGTGCAGGCGTAGCGATAGCCGGTGCGGTGGCTTTTGCTATCGGCGGTACTAATTCGCCATCACAGCCTGCTACCGCGTCGGCCGGGGTCCAATAGCCGGTACGCCAGCACAGCCCGAAGGGGCTGCGAGCAATCACTCCTCTCCCGTCCTGCACGTACATGCTTTTTGTCGGGTTTGCTTGAATGTCCGAGGCTGTTTGGGCAAATGCGCTTGCCGCGCTGAGGCCGAGAATCAGGCTGAGGGCGAAGTTTTTCATCATCATCTTTTTATGGGCAGGTTGAGAAGGGGCGTTATGTTGCAATTGGAAAACTTAATTTAAACATACTTTCAACGAAATTGCCTCTCTGCTATGGGGTATTGGGAGAACAGTAAGCGCCTCGTTCGGTAGGGGGAGGGGGCGTGCTAAAATCCAACGTTTCGCAGACGGTACCGTCAGACGGTGCCGGCACTGAAATCTCGCATACTTCAGCACAATAGGCCGACTCGCCAATGGATCAATTCGCCAAAGAGACTATCCCGATTTCCCTCGAAGAAGAGATGCGCAAGAGTTATCTCGATTACGCGATGAGCGTGATCGTGGGGCGCGCCCTTCCCGACGTGCGCGACGGCCTGAAGCCGGTGCATCGCCGCGTTTTGTACGCGATGCATGAAACGAACAATGTGTGGAACCGGCCGTATGTGAAGTGCGCGCGCGTGGTCGGAGAGGTGATGGGTAAGTACCACCCGCACGGCGACCAGGCGATCTACGACACGCTGGTGCGCATGGCGCAGGACTTCTCGCTGCGCTACACATTGGTGGATGGCCAGGGCAATTTCGGTTCGGTCGATGGCGATAATGCCGCGGCGATGCGATATACCGAGTGCCGTCTCGACAGGATTTCCAGCGAACTGCTGGCCGACATCGAAAAGGAAACTGTCGATTTTGTACCCAACTACGACGGCAAGGAAAAGGAGCCGTCGGTACTGCCCACACGCATTCCCAACCTGCTGATCAACGGTTCTTCCGGCATTGCGGTCGGCATGGCGACCAATATTCCGCCGCATAACATCTCGGAAGTCATTAACGGCGCACTGCATGTGCTGCGCAGCCCGGAATGCTCGGTGGATGAACTGATCGAGATTATCCCGGCACCTGATTTTCCGACTGCGGGCATCATTTATGGCGTGTCGGGCGTGCGCGACGGCTATCGTACCGGGCGAGGCCGGGTGGTGATGCGCGCCAAGACGCATTTCGAGGAGTTCGGCAAGGACAACCGTACCGCGATCATCGTTGATGAGCTGCCGTACCAGGTGAACAAGAAGTCGCTGCTGGAACGTATCGCCGAACTGGTGCGCGACAAGAAACTCGAAGGCATCTCCGACATCCGCGACGAATCCGACAAGTCGGGCATGCGTGTCGTGATCGAACTCAAGCGCGGCGAAGTACCGGAGGTGGTGCTCAACAACCTGTACAAGCAGACCCAGTTGCAGGACACGTTCGGCATGAACATGGTTGCGCTGGTCGATGGTCAGCCGAAGCTGCTGAACCTGAAGCAGATGCTGGAGTGCTTCCTGTCGCACCGTCGCGAAGTCGTTACGCGCCGCACCGTGTTCGAACTGCGCAAGGCGCGCGAGCGCGGTCATGTGCTGGAAGGCCTGGCAGTTGCGCTGGCAAACATTGATGATTTCATCGCAATCATCAAGGCCGCGCCGACGCCGCCGATCGCGAAATCCGAACTGATGGCGCGCGCCTGGGACTCCTCTCTGGTGCGCGAAATGCTGGCGCGTACCGGCGCGGAAAACGCAGGCGGCATCGACGCCTTCCGTCCCGAGAATCTGCCGAAGCATTACGGCATCCAGCCGGATGGCTTGTACAAGCTGTCCGATGAACAGGCGCAGGAAATTTTGCAGATGCGCCTGCAGCGCCTGACCGGCCTGGAGCAGGACAAGATCGTCAACGAGTACAAGGAAGTGATGGCGCAGATCGCTGATCTGCTGGATATTCTCGCCAAACCCGAGCGTGTTACCGCCATCATTACCGACGAGCTGAACGCAGCCAAGAATGAATACGGCGATGGTGCCAAGGATACGCGCCGCTCGGCCATCGAACTCAATGCAACCGATCTTGAAACAGAGGATCTGATCGCGCCGCAGGACATGGTCGTCACCCTGTCGCATTCCGGTTACATGAAGTCGCAGCCGGTGTCCGAATATCGGGCGCAGAAGCGCGGTGGCCGCGGCAAGCAGGCAATGGCGACTAAGGAAGACGACTGGATCGATCAGCTGTTCATCGCCAATACGCACGATTACATCCTATGCTTCTCGAATCGCGGCCGCCTCTATTGGCTGAAGGTGTGGGAAGTGCCGCAGGGTTCGCGCAACTCGCGCGGCAAGCCGATCGTCAACATGTTCCCGCTGCAGGATGGCGAGAAGATCACTGTGGTACTGCCGCTGTCCGGCGAGAATCGCAGCTTCCCCGAGGACCACTATGTATTCATGGCGACCAGCCTCGGCACCGTCAAGAAAACACCGCTGACCGAATTCAGCAATCCCCGCAAGGCAGGCATCATCGCGGTCGATCTGGACGAAAGTGATTTCCTGATCGGTGCTGCGCTGACCGATGGTAAGCATGACGTGATGCTGTTCTCGGACGCAGGTAAGGCAGTGCGCTTTGATGAAAACGACGTGCGCCCTATGGGGCGTACCGCGCGTGGCGTGCGAGGCATGAACCTTGAAGAAGGGCAGCAGGTAATCGCTCTGCTGGTCGCGGAAAACGAGCAGCAGTCGGTGCTGACCGCAACCGAAAACGGCTTCGGCAAGCGTACGCCGATCACCGAGTACACCCGTCATGGTCGCGGCACCAAGGGCATGATCGCGATCCAGACCAGTGAGCGCAACGGCAAGGTGGTTGCCGCAACGCTGGTCGAGCCGACGGATGAAATCATGCTGATCACCACAGGTGGCGTGTTGATCCGTACCCGCGTGTCCGAGATTCGCGAAATGGGTCGTGCGACGCAAGGCGTGACCCTGATTGCGGTGGAGGATGGCACCAAGCTGAGCGGCTTGCAGCGTATCGTTGAAGCCGATGCCGAAGAGGAAAATGGAAGTGCTGAAGCCGACGCTGCCGATGCTGGCGGCACGGAGGCGCAATGACACGACTCCATAATTTCTCCGCCGGGCCGGCGATGTTGCCGCAGGAAGTGCTGCAGCAGGCTGCCGATGAAATGCTCGACTGGCACGGCAGTGGCATGTCCGTGATGGAGATGAGCCATCGCGGCAAGGAATTCGTCTCGATTTATGAAGCGGCCGAACGCGACTTGCGCGAACTGCTGCAGGTGCCGACGAATTACCGGATTCTTTTCATGCAGGGCGGCGGGATCGCAGAAAACGCGATCATCCCGATGAACCTTATCGGCAGGAAATCGCAGCCGGCCGTAGTGGATTTCATCAATACCGGGTCGTGGTCGAGCAAGTCGATCAAGGAAGCGCGGAAGTACTGCACCGTCAATGTCGCGGCCACAGCGGAAAGTGAGAAGTTCACTTCCATTCCGGCGCGCGACACCTGGAAGCTGTCGAAAGGAGCGGCCTACGTGCACATCTGCACTAATGAAACGATCGACGGTGTCGAATTCCATTTCACGCCCGATGTGGCCGCGGATACCGGCAATGCGCCGCTGGTTGCGGACATGTCCTCGCATATTCTGTCGCGGCCCGTTGATGTATCGAAATACGGTGTAATTTTCGGCGGCGCGCAAAAGAATATCGGCCCTGCCGGCCTGACTCTGGTTATCGTGAGGGAAGATCTGATCGGCCATGCTTTGCCGATCTGCCCGTCGGCATTCGACTGGAAACTGGTTGCGGAAAACAATTCGATGTACAACACGCCGCCGACTTACGCGATCTATATCGCCGGCCTGGTATTTCAGTGGCTGAAGCGGCAGGGCGGCGTGGCGGCGATGGAGCAGCGCAATATCGCCAAGGCGAAGCTGCTGTATGGTTATTTTGATTCGACCGATTTCTACAGCAACAAGGTTGCAAAGGATTGCCGTTCACGCATGAACGTACCGTTCTTCCTGAAGGACGAGTCGCTGAACGATACGTTCCTGGTCGGCGCGAAGGAGCGCGGCCTGCTGCAGCTGAAAGGCCATAAGTCGGTAGGTGGCATGCGCGCCTCGATCTACAACGCGATGCCGATCGAAGGCGTGCATGCACTGGTCGATTATCTGAAAGACTTCGAAAAGAAACACGGTTAATGTCGTTCAAGCGTCAGTCGGAATTCGCTTTATGCCCGGATTCCGATGCTGACCGATGCGACGCCAACATCTCATGAGCGACGATAAGCTGAAACCTTTGCGCGAACAGATCGATGCGATCGATGCGCAACTTCTTGAACTGCTGAACCGCCGTGCACGCCTTGCGCAGGAAGTCGGCCACGTCAAGGCGGAAACCAATGCGCCGGTGTTCCGCCCGGAGCGCGAAGCGCAGGTGTTGCGCGGTGTCGGCGAACGCAATCCGGGGCCGCTCGACAGTGGCGATGTGCAGACGATCTTCCGCGAAATCATGTCGTCCTGCCGTGCGCTTGAGCGTCGTGTCAGCGTCGCTTACCTCGGCCCGGCCGGCACCTTCAGCGAGCAGGCGGTGTACCAGCAGTTCGGCCATGCGGTCGAAGGCGTGCCCTGCGTGTCGATCGATGAGGTATTCCGTGCGGCCGAAGCGGGTACCGCTGATTTCGGGGTGGTGCCGATCGAGAACTCATCAGAAGGTGCGATCAACCGTACGCTCGACCTGCTGCTTCAAACCACCCTCTCGATCAGTGGTGAATTGTCGATCCCGGTCCATCACAGTCTGATGACGAAATCGGGATCGATGGACGGTATCACCCGCATTTGCGCGCATTCGCAAGCGCTGGCGCAGTGCCAAGCGTGGCTGAACCAGCATTATCCGAACATCGAGCGCCAGGCAGTCGCTTCCAACGGCGAAGCGGCGCGGATCGCCAGCGAAGATCCGAGTGCTGCGGCAATCGCCGGCGAGATCGCCGGAAAGAGATACAGCCTCGGCGTGGTTCAGGCACATGTGCAGGACGATCCGCACAACCGTACCCGCTTCGCAATCATCGGCCGGCTGAAGCCTTCGCCGAGCGGCAAGGATCAGACGTCGCTGGTGCTGGCAGTGCCGAACAAGGCCGGTGCGGTGTACAACATGCTCGCGCCGCTGGCGCGGCACGGCGTGTCGATGACGAGATTCGAGTCGCGTCCGGCGCGTATCGGAACTTGGGAATACTACTTCTACGTCGATGTCGAAGGGCATGCACAGGACGAGAACATGACGAAAGCACTTGCGGAACTGCAGCAGAACGCGGCTTTCTTCAAGGTTCTGGGATCTTATCCTTTCAGCCTGTAGGGCAGCCTGAAGATAAAAATCCCCGCGATATGCGGGACAACTTTTTTGGAATGCATTATGTCTATTCAGTTCGGTCCCGAGTATGTCCGTGCAATTGCGCCTTATCAGGGCGGCAAACCGATTGCCGAAGTCGCGCGTGAATTCGGGCTTGATGAAGCAAAGATCGTCAAACTCGCATCCAATGAAAATCCGCTGGGCATGCCGGAGTCCGCGCGGCTGGCGATGCTTGCGGCGGTTGCCGACCTCGGACGCTATCCCGATTCGAACGGCTTCGATCTGAAGCAGGCCATCACCGCGAAATACGACGTGCCACAGGACTGGATCACGCTCGGCAACGGCAGCAACGATATCCTGGAGCTCGCAGCACATGCGTTCGTCGAACCGGGGCAGTCCGTCATCTATTCGGAATATTCGTTTGCGGTCTATGCGCTGGCCACGCAGGCAGTCGGCGGCCGTGCGATCGTGGTCCCCGCCAAAAACTACGGGCATGACTTGGCGGCCATGCTCGACGCGATTGCAGACGATACCAGGCTAATTTTCATCGCCAATCCGAACAATCCGACCGGCACGTTCATTCCTGTAGCGGAAATTGAGGCATTCCTGAAGCGCGTGCCTCCGCATGTCGTGGTCGTGCTCGACGAAGCCTATAACGAATACCTCGCACCCGAACTCCAGTACGACTCGATCGCGTGGGTCAGGCAGTATCCGAACCTGCTGGTGTCGCGTACCCTGTCGAAGGCCTACGGTCTGGCGGGCCTACGTATCGGTTTTGGAATTGCACAACCGGCGGTCACCGATTTGCTGAATCGTATTCGCCAGCCCTTCAACGTCAACTCGATGGCGCAAGCCGCTGCGATCGCTGCCTTGAATGACGCCGCCTTCCTGCAAAAGAGCGCGAAACTGAACGCCGACGGTTATCGTCAGCTGACAGAAGCATTCGACTCGCTCGGCCTGGAGTACGTGCCTTCGTACGGCAATTTCGTTCTCGTTCGCGTCGGCACCGAGGATGACGCCGGCGCCCGCCTTAATTTGGCATTGCTGAAGCAAGGCGTGATCGTGCGGCCGGTGGGTAACTATGGCTTGCCGCAATGGTTGCGCATCTCGATTGGTCTGCCGGAAGAAAATGCAATCTTCATTGATGCACTGAAAAAAATCCTGTCCTGATCACTTCTCGTTCCTGAGTGCTGTACGTGTTGAAGAAAATCACCATTTTCGGCGTTGGTCTGATTGGCGGATCGTTCGCATTGGCGCTCAAGAAAGCCGGGGCGGTAGGGCAGGTGGTTGGCGTCGGCCGTAGCGCGGCATCGCTGGAAAGAGCGAAGGAACTTGGCATCATCGATACGATCGGTGCTTCGATGGAAGAAGCGGTTGCTGGCGCTGATCTGATTTTGGTGGCCGCGCCTGTCGCGCAGACGGAATCGATACTTGCAGCCATCCGTCCACACTTGCAGTCGGGTACGGTAGTGACCGATGCGGGTAGCACCAAGTCGGACGTGGTGGAAGCGGCGCGCAAGGTGCTCGGCGAGAAAATCGCGCAATTCGTTCCCGGTCATCCGATCGCAGGCCGCGAGCAGAACGGGCCGGAAGCGGCGATCGTCGATCTGTATGTCGGCAAGAAAGCGGTGTTGACACCTCTACCGGAAAACTCCGACGAAGATGTGGCGCGCGTCGCGCACGCCTGGCGGCAATGTGGCGCAATCATCCATCGCCTGAGCCCGCAGGAGCATGATCGTGTATTTGCTGCGGTCAGCCACCTGCCGCATGTGCTTGCCTATGCGCTGGTGGATGACGTTGCGAAAAAGCCGCATGCCGATCTGCTGTTCCAGTACGCAGCCAGCGGCTTTAGGGATTTCACCCGCATCGCCGGATCTTCGCCCGAGATGTGGCGCGATATCTCGCTCGCAAACCAGGCGGCGCTGCTGGGCGAGCTGGACGCCTATATCGGACGGCTCAATGAATTGCGCGCCATGCTGGCCGCCGGTGACGGGCATGCGCTCGAAGCGGTTTATGGAAATGCGCAGCGTGCGCGTCAGAACTGGATTCGCACTATCGAGGCGGCAGAGCAACAGAGCAGACAAGGCGGCGACTAGCATCATGAAACACTATCCTCACCATCTCGATTTGCGACCGGCCCTGCATGCGCAGGGTACCGTTCGCCTGCCGGGTTCCAAGAGCATTTCCAACCGCACGCTGCTGCTTGCGGCACTGGCGCAGGGAACCACGCAGATTTTTGACCTGCTCGCATCCGACGATACCCATGTGATGCTGATGGGGCTCCAGAAGCTGGGAGTCAAATGGGAGCAGATCGGCGATACGCAGCAGTACATCGTGCACGGCGTCAATGGCGTGCTGCCGGTGCAGCAGGCCGACCTGTTCATGGGCAATGCCGGTACGGCGATCCGCCCGCTCACTGCTGCTCTGGCGGTCATCGGCGGCGACTACACCCTGCACGGTGTATCGCGGATGCACGAGCGTCCGATCGGTGATCTGGTCGAGGCGCTGAATGCAATCGGCACGCAAATCGAATACACCGGCGAACCGGGCTATCCGCCGTTGCGGATCCGGCGCGGCCATATTCATGCGCAGCGGCTGCAGGTGAAGGGCAACGTATCGAGCCAGTTCTTGACCGCCCTGCTGATGGCGGCGCCTCTGATGGCGAATCATCATGCGGTGACGATCGACGTGATCGGCGATCTGATCTCCAAGCCATATATCGAAATCACGCTGAATCTGATGCGCCGCTTCGGCGTGACAGTCGAGCGCAATGGATGGCAATCCTTTACGGTGCCGGCCGGCCAGAAATACCTGAGCCCGGGCGCGATCCACGTCGAAGGCGATGCTTCTTCCGCATCCTATTTCCTGGCGGCGGGAGCGATCGCAGGCGGGCCCGTGCGGGTCGAAGGCGTCGGGCGCGACAGCATCCAGGGCGACGTGCGCTTTGTCGCGGCGCTGCAGAAAATGGGAGCCGACATTACGCTGGGGGACAACTGGATCGAGGCGAAGTCAAATGGTGTGCTGAAGGCCATCGATGCCGATTTCAATCACATTCCGGATGCGGCGATGACGATCGCAGTGGCGGCGCTGTATGCGGACGGACCGAGCGTTCTGCGCAATATCGGAAGCTGGCGCGTGAAGGAAACCGACCGGATCGCGGCGATGGCCACCGAACTGCGCAAGCTGGGGGCTGTGGTTGAAGAAGGTGCCGACTACCTGCGTGTTACGCCGCCCGAACAAATCCGGGCCGCAGCAATCGACACTTATGATGACCATCGCATGGCGATGTGCTTTTCGCTTGCGTCGCTGGATGGTGCCGGGCGCAAGGGCAACACAATACGGATCAATGACCCGAAGTGTGTTGCGAAGACATTCCCCGAATATTTCGATGCATTCGCAAAAGTCGCTCAGAACAATCTGTTTTGAGCGAGATTGATGCACCGGTTACTTTGAAATCTCACAATGCACACACACGCCATTCCCGTCATCACGATCGATGGTCCGACTGCGTCCGGCAAGGGCACCGTGGCTCAACGCGTTGCTGATCATCTCGGCTTTCATTATCTCGACTCGGGTGCTTTATACCGCCTGACGGCGTTGTCCGCACTGCGCCATCAGACGTCGCTGACGGATGAACATGCATTGTCCAAACTCGCCGAAAAGATGCCTTGCAAGTTCGTCGGGGACCAGATATGGCTCGCCAATGAAAACGTCACACTGGCAATCCGTGCCGAGGAAGTCGGAAATGCGGCATCGAAAATTGCGACTCTGCCCCTGGTCAGACATGCATTGGCCGGCTTACAGCTCGGATTCAGCGCAACTCCCGGTCTGGTAGCGGATGGTCGCGACATGGGAACCGTTATCTTCCCTCATGCAACCCTCAAAGTGTTCCTTACCGCAAGTACCGAAGCGCGCGCGGAAAGACGGTATAAGCAATTGATTGACAAGGGTTTTTCTGCTAGTATGGACAGTCTTCTGAAGGATTTGCGGGAGCGGGATGCGCGTGATTCAAACCGTGCTGTTGCGCCCCTGAAGCCGGCAGAAGGCGCCTACCTTCTTGACACTTCGAACCTGACAATCGATCAGGCTGTTGAACAGGTGCTTGACTGGTATGCGGCAGTAAAGAAAACGGCGTAGTCCTACGCCGCTTGCAGTGCGATTGGTGCCCGGTCTGACGCAAGGTCTGCCGGGTGTTGATAAACCTAACCCATGATTGGTCGGATTCGGAATCGCGATCAATTCTGGCCAAACCTCATTAAATCTATGTCCACAGTTTCTACATCTCCTGCTTCTGGTATGGAAAGTTTTGCCGCTCTCTTCGAGGAATCGCTGTCGCGTCAGGATATGCGTTCCGGTGAAGTGATTTCGGCTGAAGTCGTTCGCGTCGATTACAACTTTGTCGTCGTCAACGCCGGCCTGAAATCCGAAGCCTTCATTCCGATCGAAGAGTTCAAGAACGACAATGGCGAACTCGAAGTCCAGGTAGGTGATTTCGTTACCGTTGCGATCGAATCGCTCGAAAACGGCTTTGGCGACACCATCCTGTCGCGCGACAAGGCCAAGCGTCTCGCTTCGTGGCTCTCGCTGGAAAAGGCGATGGAGTCCGGCGAGCTCGTGACCGGTACCGTCAACGGCAAGGTCAAGGGCGGCCTGACTGTTCTGACCAACGGCATCCGCGCCTTCCTGCCGGGTTCGCTGGTCGATACCCGTCCGGTCAAGGACACCACCCCGTACGAAGGCAAGACCCTGGAATTCAAGGTCATCAAGCTGGATCGCAAGCGCAACAACGTTGTGCTGTCGCGCCGCGCAGTCATCGAAGCGTCGATGGGCGAAGAACGTGCGAAGCTGATGGAAACCCTGAGGGAAGGCACCATCGTCACCGGTATCGTCAAGAACATCACCGACTACGGTGCGTTCGTTGATCTCGGCGGCATCGACGGCCTGTTGCACATCACCGATCTGGCATGGCGTCGTGTGCGTCATCCGTCGGAAGTGCTGTCTGTCGGCCAGGAAATCACCGCGAAGGTCCTCAAGTACGATCAGGAAAAGAACCGCGTCTCGCTCGGCGTCAAGCAGCTCGGCGACGATCCGTGGACTGGCCTGTCCCGTCGTTATCCGCAAGGCACCCGCCTGTTCGGCAAGGTCACCAACCTGACCGACTACGGCGCATTCGTGGAAGTCGAGCAGGGCATCGAAGGTCTGGTGCACGTGTCCGAAATGGACTGGACCAACAAGAACGTTGCTCCGAACAAGGTTGTCCAGCTGGGCGACGAAGTCGAAGTCATGGTTCTGGAAATCGACGAAGAGCGTCGCCGCATCTCCCTCGGCATGAAGCAGTGCAAGCCGAATCCGTGGGACGACTTCGCGATGAGCCACAAGAAGGGCGACAAGGTGAAGGGCGCGATCAAGTCGATCACCGACTTCGGCGTGTTCATCGGCCTGCCGGGCAATATCGACGGTCTGGTGCACCTGTCAGACCTGTCCTGGACCGAAGCTGGCGAAGAGGCAGTGCGCAAGTTCAAGAAGGGCGACGAACTGGAAGCTGTCGTGCTGGCGATCGATGTGGAGCGCGAGCGCGTTTCGCTGGGCGTTAAGCAGCTCGAGGGCGATCCGTTCAACAACTTCACCGCAATCAACGACAAGGGCGCGATCGTTTCCGGTACCGTCAAGTCGGTTGAGCCGAAGGGCGCCGTGATCGCGCTGAACGAAGAAGTCGAAGGCTATCTGCGCGCTTCCGAAATCTCCCGCGATCGCGTGGAAGATGCCGGCACGCACCTGAAGGTCGGCGACAAGGTCGAAGCGATGGTAATCAATATCGACCGCAAGTCGCGCAGCATTCAGCTGTCGATCAAGGCGAAGGACAATGCCGACACGCAGGAAGCCATGCAGAAGATGTCTGCGGATTCCAGCGCCGCTTCCGGTACGACCAGCCTCGGTGCCCTGCTGAAAGCCAAGCTCGACAACAAGCAATAAGGTCGATACGGTAAATGACAAAGTCGGAGCTGATTGCCCGCTTGGCCGAGCGTTATCCGCAACTGGTTGCTAAGGATGCGGATTACGCGGTCAAAACCATCCTCGATGCGATGGCAGACGCGCTGTCGAATGGCCAGCGCATCGAGATTCGTGGTTTTGGCAGCTTTGCGCTGAACAGCCGTCCGCCACGAATCGGTCGTAATCCTAAGTCGGGTGACAAGGTGATGGTGCCGGAAAAACGGGTGCCTCACTTCAAGCCGGGCAAGGAATTGCGCGAGCGGGTGGATGCCATGGTCGGTCAACCGATCAAAGAAGACTAATAGTTATTTGCAGGAAATTGAAACGGCATCTTCGGATGCCGTTTTTTTTGAAGGGAAAGGACGAGCACAGCCGTTTGGCTGTCATGCAAGTTGATCTTCATTGGCATTGCGTTTCACGTACAATTTCAATTTGTTCCCCCGATGCCAGCAAATCCGTGAAAACAGCACACAAGGACGTCAGTCGATGAAACTCCTTTTCAGAATCGTTGCGGCCATTCTCTTTATCGTTTTTTTTGGATTTGCATTAAAGAACACGCAGGAAGTGGCGCTTCGCTTCTTCTTCGATTACGAAGTGCGCGGCCCGTTGGTCTTGATGCTGCTTTCATTCTTCTCGGCCGGCGCCGCATTGGGCATACTGGCAATGCTTCCGACAGTGTTCCGCCACCGGCGCGATCTTTCGAGGCAAAGAAAAACCATTGCTGGCATGGAGCAGGAAAAGGCGGCAAAGCAAGTCGTACCGGTGCAGCCGCAACCTGACGGCATCGTAAACAAGTAATCCCAACAATAACAAGACTGCATGGAATTCGAAACCTGGTGGCTGCTGGCCATCCCCTTCTTTTTCGGACTTGGCTGGATCGCCGCACGCGTGGATATCAGGCAGCTGGTTTCCGAATCGCGCAGCCTGCCGCGAGGCTATTTCAAGGGCCTGAACTTCCTGTTGAATGAACAGCCGGATAAGGCGATCGATGCATTCATCGAGATCGTCAAGCTCGATCCGGAAACCATCGAACTGCATTTCGCGCTGGGTAACTTGTTTCGCCGGCGAGGCGAAATCGAGCGCGCAATCCGGGTGCACCAGAATCTGCTCGCACGTCCCGATCTTCCTCAGGATTACCTGGTGCACGCACAGTACGAGCTCGGACAGGATTACCTGAAAGCCGGGCTTCTGGATCGCGCCGAAGAGACCTTCAATCTTCTTGTGGATACGCAGTATGGCGCGCAGGCGCGCCGGGCGCTGCTCGAAATTTATCAGCGCGAAAAGGAATGGACGCGCGCAATCGAGGCGGCCCG
>JAEZVM010000434.1 GCA_023420795.1 Pseudomonadota bacterium | reverse complement strand
GGCTATCGCATCGAAGTGCCGCAGAACTGGAACGGCAAGCTGGTGATGTATGCGCATGGCTACGTCGGACCGGTGGCTGCGCTGAGCATCACCATGCCGTCGATCCGGAGGCATCTGATCGAAAATGGCTATGCATGGGCCGCTTCGAGCTACAGCAAAAACTACTACGACGTGCGCACCGGCGTGGAAGATACAAATGCGCTGGCCGCCAGTTTCCGGCAGATCGCGGCGCAAAGAGGCCGCACGCTTTCTGCGCCGGAAAAGACCTACATCATCGGCCATTCGATGGGCGGCCATGTTGCCGGCGCGGCGATCGAGGAAGAAACCCGGAATACAGCGATCAACAAGTACGCCTACCATGGCGCGGTGCCGATGTGCGGCGTAATGGGCGATACCGAGCTGTTCGATTATCTGGCCGCCTATCAGATCGCCGCGCAGACTCTCGCCGGTTATCAGAACCATCCGATCGATCGTTTCGAGGAAATCGCCCCCGCCGTACGCTCGGCGTTATTCGCCACCTTCAGCACCTGGCCAACCGAGCACGGCAAACAACTAGTTCAGACGGTCAAGCATCTCAGTGGCGGCGAGCGCCCGGTGTTCATGACTGGTTATGCGAATACGCCCTTGCAAAACGTTATCTGGAGTACCTTCGGCAGCGACGGCACGGTCGATGGCATCCTGAACAAGAGCACACTCAACACCAACCGCTTCGTCTACCAGTTGGATAACGACCCAGCCCTGTCGGCGGAGGAACAGGCCTTCAACGCGACGGCACCGAAGCTGACTGCCGCGCCGGGTGCCAACGCCGCCCGTACCGACGGCCTGCGCTGGATTCCGAAGATTAACGGCCAATTCAATGTTCCCGTAGTGACCCTGCATACGCTCGGCGACCTGTACGTTCCGTTCAGCATGCAGCAGATCTACCGCAAGCGGGCCGACGCACAGGGCAGCGGCGCATGGCTGGTGCAGCGCGCGATCCGGGCGCCCAGCCACTGCGACTTCACCGTGCAGGAGCAGGTAGAGGCCTTCGAAGCGATGACCACGTGGGAGCAGAACGGCACGAAGCCGGCCGGCGACGATGTGCTGACGCCTGCCACGGTGAGTAATGTTGCCTATGGCTGCACGTTCACGCGCAACGGGGCAAGCGTGGACGACAAACCGGTCACGATAGCCACTCGCGCCGCAATTACTGCACATTCAGATGCGTGCGAGCCCTGAGACGTACAGCAAATCATCTCTGAGAAAACGCCTGCCTCGTGCAGGCGTTTTCTTTACGCGGATTTAATTCAGGAATGCTTCGGATCCGCCGCCACCAGTATGCTGCACCGGACTTTGTCGACCAGCACCGCGTCCACCGATCCGCGCCACCAGCGCATCGCAAACGGTTTGTGCCGCGAATGGCCGACGATCACCAGATCGATCTCATGCTTGTTGACCAGGTCGGCAATCACGTTCACCGGTTCGCCGACCTCCAGATGAGCGGTGACGGAAAGCCCGGCATCGCTGAGTGTCCTGCGTCCGGCTTCGAGCACCTGCGCCATCGCATCCTTTTCCGCCAGTTCCTCGTCCATGGTGGGCACCGCCGCGACGAACTCGCCGGCCAGCACAATGGGCGTCGGCGTCACGACCGCGAGCAGATGAATCTGCGCCGACGGGCCGGGCATCAGATGAATGCATTCCTGCAGTGCGAAACGGCTTTCTGGCGTGCCGTTGTAAGCGACCAGTATCTTCCGGTACATGCCTTCCTCCTCTAGCAGATAACAGCCAAGCGGCCCTTTCATCATACCGACCACAATCCGTTCGGCAAGCCGTTTTTCCATGGACATTGATCCCGCTGCGGCGGCTTATTCGCCACAAGCGCTTTCTAGAACAGTTTTCCTATCCTTACTTGCTAATATAATCGCTGCTTTTTCCGGCTCAGCGCTCGATAGCTCTATAAAGCGCCGCAACCGATAAGGACCTTCCACCATGCTGAAAGTGGTCGTCATCGACGACAATGCGATTTCGCGCAACATCCTGACCTCCGCCCTGCTGAGCGGCGGGCATAATGTCGTGGGCGATTCCAATACCACCCCGGCCGGATTGGCGAGCATGGTCAAGCTGAAGCCGCAACTGGTCTGCATCGATATCGGTCAGCCGGACGAGGCGGGCATGGCGAAGCTGGATACGATCCGTACAGGCCTGCCGAAGGCAGTGATCTTCCTTGTCTCGGGCAAGATCGATTCCTCCACAGTGGAAAACGCCCTTGCGCGCGGCGTCCACGGCTTCATCGTGAAACCGTTCAACACGATCACCGTACTGAAAAATATCCGTAATACCATCATCAAGGTCGCGCAGCAGCATCGCCAGGCGGCAAGTGCGGAAGACGGTTCCTCTTCCGATGCCGGCGAGGCATGACCGCAGGGCCGTAGGAAAACACCGAACCACTTCGTCGCTTCTCCGACACCTCTTTTCATCCGTCTGCTGATTTCTCTCCTCGGATCGCACCGACATAATGCAAAGCATTGATTGCGTCATCGCAAAACGATCCTTGATGCATTAATAACCGCCATGCGCTTCAGAAAGAGTTTCGCCGGAAATTGATGCCTGCCTGACATTCCAACGTGCAGGAAATGCGATCGACTCGCGACCGGTTCTTGCTGAAAACGCATGCCATTCCGTGACTTTACGAATAGGGGTGCCAATGCTGATTTCGCTGACTTCACCGCAGTCTGATATCCGTCCCGTTTCAAGGCCCGCGACACGAACATCCGGCGCCACATGGCAGCGGCAATCCAAGCTCTGGTCCAGCCTGAAGGAAGTGTGCGACCTGCTGCGCATTCCCGCCAGTGCCGGCGGCGACGAGCTCCAGTTCCAGCACATGCAGTTCAAGGCGGGGCAACGCATTCACACCATCGGCCAGTTCTTCGACACGCTGTACATCGTCCATTCCGGCTTCCTGAAAACGGTGATGATCGATGACTTCGGCAACGAGCAGGTGCTCGGTTTTCCGATGAAGGGCGACCTGTTCGGCATCGACGGCATCCACCGCCGCCAGTACGCGACGGAGACGGTGGCGCTAACCAATTGCGACATCATCCTGGTGCCGTTCAAGACGTTTTCCTCACTTGGCCGGACGCACGCGGAACTGGAATCCGCAATCTACCGTGTCATGAGCCGCGAGTTGGTGCGCGAGCAGGCGATGGTCGGCACGCTCGGCTCGCTGAGCGCGGAAGCGCGCGTCGCCCGCTTCCTCGTGCTGCAGTCGGAACGCTTTTCCGAAATGGGATACTCCGGCACGCAATTCAACCTACGCATGACGCGCCAGGAAATCGGCAACTACCTCGGCCTGACACTGGAAACCGTCAGCCGCACCTTCTCCGCCTTCAACGCCATCGGCCTGATATCGGTCGATCAGCGCGCCATCGTGATCCACGACCTGCATGCGCTGCGGACCTTGCGCCGGCTGCCGCCAGCCCGCCTGCGCGCCAGAGCTGCGCAAAAAGCAGCCCCGCCGTCCGAAGGATCGGACGTCGCTTCGGCATAAGCATAGAGCGCTCGGCGCAGGCATTCCGCATGCGCCGTTTTCTTTTTTCAATCCGATGACAGTTCCCGTACCGGCGGATCGAGTTCCCGGTAATGGCGGAACACATCTTCCTCACTGAACGGCAGGCGCCGCGCCGAGGCCAGATACGCAGCGATGTGCGGGCGCTGTGCCACCCGGTCATGCAACGCGACGAGGCGCGGACACTGCGGCTCAAGGCGCTTCATCGCGCGCGGAAATGCATAGCGCAGGCCTGCGATCACCTGAAACATCGACAGGTCCGCGTATGACAGGGCAGATCCCGCCAGCCAGTCGCCGCCCGCCGGATTGCGCGCGAGGATGCTTTCGAAATAGCCGAGATACTTCGGCATGCGTTCCCCGGTGAAGTCCGCCGCGCGGCGCTGCGCTTCCGGTTTCTGGTCCTTGTAATACAGACTGCTGGCGACGGGATGATGGGTGTCATGCGCCTCGCTGACCAGATCGGCGATCGTCAGCTGCAGCTGATGCACCCATAGGCGTCCCGCCTCGTCCTGCGGCGCCAGATCATGCCGCGAGCCGAGGAACAGCAGGATATTCGCGGTCTGCCCGATCAGTTGCTCACCGGCTTTCAGGAACGGCGGCGCAAAGGGCGGACATGCAACTTCCTCGCCGTCGAGCAGGCGCATCATGGCCGGCATTCCCATGCCGCTGCGCTCGGAGCGACGCGCGACATCGACATAATCCGCACCCGCTTCCTCCAGTGCGAGCCGGATGAATTCGCCCCGGCCCTGAATGCCGGGCCAGTAATACAGTTCGTAGCGCATGAGAAAGCCTCCGCTGAACGGATCCGGCAATCAGTTTGGCATGGATGCAGGGGAAGGCAAGCGCAGAACCGGCCTGGCGTGCGCCGTCTCGTTTTTACTCGCCGTGAGGAAAATTACGGGATATCTATTGAACCGGGAAACCTGCTGCAGACTCTCGTCAGCTTACGCTGGCCATGAGAAACCGCTGCTCCAGCTCCTTCGCCGGCACCGGACGCCCGAGCAGATATCCCTGCGCCACATCGCAGCCCGCCGCGCGCAGGAAATCCGCCTGTTCCTGCGTTTCCACGCCTTCGGCGACGACCTTCAGCTGCATCTTGTGTGCGATCGCAATGATCGCTTCGGTGATCGCGACATCGTCGGCATCGTGCGGGACGCCGTTGATGAAGCTGCGGTCGATCTTCAGGCTGTCGAGCGGATACTGCTTGAGGCTGGACAGCGACGAATAGCCGGTGCCGAAGTC
>JAEZVM010000199.1 GCA_023420795.1 Pseudomonadota bacterium | reverse complement strand
CCCCGCTCGACAGCTTCCGCCAGCCCCTTCACCGCTGCGGGCTCCGCACCAAGCGTGCGGATCAGTTGCCGTGTGATGAGGAAGGCGATCACCATACCGGCCACAGCGGCGCTCGCGCAGAGAATCAGCATAAAGGTTTGAAAGCCGCGTGCCGTTTCATGCTCATAGGCCGATTCCTCCCTATTCAGCTGCTCCTGAAAATCGATGAAGCGGTTAATGCTGGCAAGCCAGTCGGTAAAGGCGGGCTTGGCCTCGTCGAGCATGATCTTGCGCGCTTCGTCGAGGTTTCCGTCGAGCCGGGCGGCGATCACCCGGCCAATTGTCGGCAGAGTGCGCGCTTCGATCGCCTTGATGTCGGCAAGCATGCGCCGTTCTTGGTCGCCGATACTGGAGCTCTGCTCGAAAATCCGGTCCAGCGGCTCGCCTGACTTCGCATAGTCCAGCGCCAGGCGATCGATTTCCGCCAACACTGTTTTCAGTTCGGTTTCCTCGCTGACGAGAGTAACGTCCCGTAACGCAATCGCCCGGTCATGCACGCTGCCGCGGAAATTGATCGCATAACGCTGCTTGACGCTGTTGACTTCGCCGATCGTCCGCAGGCTGGATTCGATGGAGTTGACACGCACAATGCCGGTAATGGTCAACACCACCATCATTAAAACGATCACAACGAACCCAAGACTTACACGCGCTTTGGTACTTATCGTGAAAAGACGACTAGGAGCTTCCATGCTGCACCTTTTATACAAATAGAAAGAGAAAAGGTATCGGCGACTTGAGTTGCCGAGATGCAACATAGTTTATTTATATAAATTGTTCCTATCTAATTGTTATTTTCTATTTAATAGATAGTACTCTGCCTCCCGCTAACGCTTCAAAGGGAGTTAAATCAGCGCACCAGCGCCTTAACCACTGGCCACTGGCGCCGTGAAATGGGCAGGCGTTCATCGATCCCCCGCAGGATCACTTGCCAGGAATCCGAAGCACGCTCGCCTTCGCTCTCGCCGTCATTCGTCGGCAAGCCTCGTTCGACGCCGACAATGGCGTCGCGAGCTACCAGCGCATTACGGTGCACCCGCACGAACAACGAAGACAGTTCATCTTCGATCGAGGTAAGGGATTCTTCCAGCAGGTATTCCTGCAGTCTGGTCCGCAGCGTCACATATTTCAGTTCCGCCTTGAGATAGAGCACTTCGGCGACAGGTACCAGCAGCAGGCGGCCGCGCTCCTGCACGCTAAAATGCCGACGCGCCTGCTGCATGGTCTTCGCTGCGCCGGCGATTGCTTCCGACTGCGTCAGCGCCTGCGCGCGCAATCGGCAGACCCGCCGGATCGCTTCCGCCAGACGCGCTGCACGCACCGGCTTCATCAGATAGTCGAGCGCATGCACTTCAAACGCCTTGAGCGCATATTCATCATAGGCGCTGACAAAGACCACCGAGGGCGCCGGAGCTGCGGATTTCATCAGGTGCGCCGCCAGCTCGATGCCCGTCATGCCCGGCATCTGCACATCGAGCAGGACAATGTCCGCCCTGGCTGAGGCAATACCGTCGAGTGCGCCCTGCGCTCCGCTCGCTTCACCGACCAGTTCATGCGGACATTCAGTCGCGATATCGGACAGCAGTGTTTTTATTCTTGAGCGCGCCGGCGCTTCATCGTCGACGATGAAAATCCGTGGTGTCATGCATTCCCCTTCACATACGGAAAGCGCAGCCGCACCTCGAAAAGATCGCGGTCCACCGTGGTGGTCAACTGCGCTTCCACATCGTACAAGAGCGCCAGCCGTTCGCGAATATTATCCAGCGCCATATGATTGCCCTGACCGGACGCTGTCTGCGGGTGATACCGGTTGATGATAACAACCTGAATGCGGTCGATCGCGCGGCTGACATGGATCTGGATCAGCCCCGGATCGGACGAAGGCTCGACGCCGTAGTGCACCGCATTCTCCAGCAGCGGCTGCAGGAGCAGCAGCGGGATCTGTGCCTTGCGCAATACGTTGTCGCTGATATTCTCTGCCCTCCACTGCACCCGCAGGCGATCACCGAGGCGAATCTTTTCGATCGACAGATACTGGCGGCACAGGCGGATCTCATTTTCGAGCGTCGTCATGCTGCGCGGATCGCTCATCAGCACACGAAACAGATCCGCCAGATCTTCAAGCGTGCTTTCCGCGCGGCGCGGCTCGGTGCGAATCAGTGACAGCACCGCATTAAGGCTATTGAACAGGAAATGCGGGCGTATGCGCGCCTGCAGCGCTTGCAGGCGCGCCTCGACCAACGCCGGCGAATAGGCACGCGTACGCAGTTCGAAATAATGCTGGAAGACCGCGCCCATCAGAGCCGCCGTCAGCACCCCCTTTTGCACCGTCAGGTGCGCGAAGCTGCCCATGAGCCAGTCGATGGACATGAAGAAGTGAATCACAATGCCGGTCACTGCAGCTGGCACGATAGCGCAGGCTGCGCGCTGCGCCCATACGGGGCCGACGTTGATCGCGGGCAGGCGCTGCAACAAGCGGCGCATACCACACAGTGCAAACAAGGACCAGAGGCAGGCAAGTTCGACCACCACCGATGCCTCGACAAATTCCAGCAATCCCTGCCGCGCGCTGCCCGACTGCAGCAGGATCGCAATGAAAACCGCAGCATTCACTCCTAGCAGGGAGCGGAATACCACGCCAATGTTGCAACAGTCCGGCACCACGATTTCGGGCGGCCTGTCTGCATGCACGGCGGTTTTCAATGGCGGCATGGGGTTCAATGCTTGCTCTATAATCACGTATTCACCGGAACCTGATTATGACAGCACAACTCTCCAAAAAAAGCGAGGCCTGGTCTGCCCGCTTTTCCGAACCCGTCTCCGATCTTGTCAAACGCTACACAGCATCGGTCTTCTTCGACAAACGCATGGCCGATGCTGACATCCAGGGCTCGCTCGCACATGCCGAAATGCTCGCGCACCAGGGCATCATCAGCACGCAGGACTACGCCGACATCCAGCGCGGCATGGCGCAGATTCAGTCCGAGATCGCGGCCGGCAGCTTTGAATGGCTGCTCGATCTGGAAGACGTCCACCTGAATATCGAAAAGCGCCTGACCGAACTGGTAGGCGACGCCGGCAAGCGCCTGCACACGGGCCGCTCCCGCAACGACCAGGTGGCCACCGATATCCGCCTGTACATGCGTGCTTCGATCGACGACATTAGCGCGTTGCTGCGCGAGCTGCGCCTGGCGCTGCTGGATCTGGCCGAACAGCATGCTGACACCATCCTGCCGGGATTCACTCACATGCAGGTGGCGCAACCGATCACCTTCGGCCATCACATGCTCGCGTATGTGGAGATGTTCGGCCGCGACGCCGAGCGCATGGCCGACTGCCGCAAGCGCGTCAACCGCCTGCCGCTCGGCGCAGCCGCATTGGCCGGCACCACCTTCCCGATCGACCGCGAGCGCGTCGCGAAGACATTGGGATTTGAGGACGTGTGCCGCAACTCGCTCGACGCCGTGTCCGACCGCGACTTCGCGATTGAATTCTGCGCCGCCGCCGCACTGGTGATGACGCACATCTCGCGCATGTCCGAGGAACTGGTGATCTGGATGAGCCCGCGTGTCGGCTTTATCGACATCGCTGACCGGTTCTGCACCGGCTCGTCGATCATGCCGCAGAAGAAGAACCCGGACGTACCGGAACTCGCACGTGGCAAGACCGGCCGCGTCAACGGCCACCTGATCGGTCTCCTCAC
>JAEZVM010000183.1 GCA_023420795.1 Pseudomonadota bacterium | reverse complement strand
ATGCGCAGATCTACGGCAACGTCATCCGCAACAAGTCCACCAAGGGACAGGCCATCTATCTGGGCGGCTATTCCTGCGATGCCTGCCACTTCGACACCAAGACCAACATCGAAGCCTACAACTCGGTGGCCTACAACAACGTCATCATCAATGAAAGCGGCGTCGACATGGTTGGCCTCGTCTTCCAGGGCGCGCACAACAGTGCGTTCTTCAACAACGTCGTCGTCGGCGGCCAGATCTCGATGCAGCTCGGCGGACACAACTCCGGACCGCAGGCCTCGGTGCACAATCCGAAGTTCGTCAACAACATCGTCATCTGCACCAGCGGTGATCCGGCGCAGAGCCCGCGCGGATGGAGCGGCAACTACACCGGCACCCTCACCGTGGACCACAACAACTTCCATGACTGCGAAGATGTGCCGCAACAAAAAAATCCGGTAATCGGCGATCCGCTGCTAGTAAACCGCAAACTCGACTGGCGTCTGCGATCCGACAGCCCGGCCATCAAGGCCGGTACGCCGGTATCATTCAAGGGCTATGGCGGAGAAGACATCGATATCTCCCGGGACCGGAACGGCGTTATCCGTACCGCTCCCTGGGACCTCGGCGTCTATCGGCACAAGGAGTGCTGCAGAGAGTCGTCCTCCGAAAAGACTGCATCTGGCATCAGGAAACACCCCCATAAATAGCAGGTCTCGGCAAGAGAATTAGGGCGCTGCTTCCTCAGACGCTTTCTGCTGCCGTCCAGTCAACGGGTTTGCCACGCACTTCGATCCTTGTGTCATGTGGATGCATGTCTGCAGGCCTGCCTAGCAGCGAATAACAATCCAGTTTTTTCCGCACATCTGGAACGTCGTTGAACATCAGCACATCAATGATCGATAGTAGTGGTACAAACTCATTCCCAAACTGCGAGTAGGTAACGTCGCCTATCTTGTGAAATTTAAGCTCTAGCCCGTTCTCTTCGAAGAGATTGAAATCGTAAAGCTGCATGCCGCCCACAAAGTTGATATAGACCTCGCCACCAAGCTTCTTTGCCGTCCTGATAACCCGGTCCTGCTTGTCGATGACTTCGCTAATCTCAAGGTCCGATGCGACCAGTATCGGCGTCGTGATGTCCAGATAGGCACAAAGCTTCCTGATCGAATTCTCGGCATACTTCGCCAGATTCTTTTCCCGATGCTTGAAAATTTCTTCAAGGAGGGGGAGGACTTTTTTGTAATAGGGTGCCTTCGCGTAAGCCGCATACAGAACCCTCAGCAACTTGTCCATTTCGGAGCGGAAGTCATCGCTCAAAACACGCTCGTTGATCTTCGCAAGATGCGCCCCTTTCTTTAGCGGAAAGGTGATCAGCTTGTCTTTGCCATTCACAAGAATCCGATTCCTGTTGATCCATGATTCCTTGACATATTGCAGATCATCCCCGAGCACAAAGACATCGACTGCTGCAATCAACTGAAAGTAGCCCAGATAGGGAAACAGGTACGGCTGCATCATCCCGATTTTTTTTCCCATACTCTTATCCTGAAAGGTCATCCTGTAGATAGAAACGATCCCTGCATGCGTGAGGCAAGGCGCTCAAAAAAGCTCGGTCGGTGCTTTCATCACTTCTTCCAAGGGGTTCGTTTCTAGACGACGCCGGGCATGGCCGTCGTAGCAATGCATTTTGGTGGAGGGAGCTGGATTCGAACCAGCGAACTCTATAGAGGACAGATTTACAGTCTGTTGCCTTTAACCACTCGGCCACCCCTCCGCTGTGAGCTTGAACAGTTCTTTGCTTCTTATCTGTCAGTGAGTACAAATACAGTAATTTGTTCTTCCGCCTATGCGTCTGAATCGTGTCCATTTAATCTTCGTCAGCTAAAATTCCGCCGGTTTTTCGATCCTGCCGATCTGAAGCCGGCATTTACTGCCGGAGAATTCCCAGCAGGTACTCGCCGTATCCATTTTTCGTCAATGGATCGGCAAGTCGCTCGAGATGCTCCGCCGTGATCCATTTCTGTCGATATGCAATCTCCTCGGGGCAAGCGACCATCAAACCCTGGCGCTTCTGCAGCGTGGCGATGAACTGGCCCGCCTCCAGCAAGGACTCGTGCGTTCCGGTGTCCAGCCAGGCGATTCCGCGGCTCAGGATTTCCACGTTCAACGCATCCATCTCCAGGTAGCACTTGTTCACGGTAGTGATCTCCAGTTCGCCGCGCGCCGAAGGCCGGATATCTGCTGCGATGTCACATACGCGTTCATCGTAAAAGTACAATCCGGTGACAGCGTAGTTGGACCGAGGCTCGCGCGGTTTTTCCTCGATCGACAAAGCACGGAAATCACCATCAAAGCTCACTACGCCATAGCGTTCCGGATCATGCACGTGATAAGCAAAGATGCTTGCACCATGCTGCTGCGCGCTAGCTCGGCGCAATTTGCTGGGCAGCTCATGGCCATAGAAGATGTTGTCGCCCAAAACCAGCGCACTTGGCGTCCCGTCGACAAAATTCCGTCCGATGATAAATGCCTGCGCCAACCCTTCTGGGCGAGCTTGTACCGCATACCGGATATCCAATCCCCATTGGCTGCCGTCACCGAGCAGCTCCTGGAAACGAGGCGTATCTTCAGGCGCTGAAATAAGCAGAATGTCCCGTATGCCCGCCAACATCAGCGTCGTCAGCGGATAGTAGATCATCGGTTTGTCGTATACCGGCATCAGTTGCTTCGACACGGCACGGGTTACCGGATACAAGCGTGTACCGGAACCTCCTGCCAGGATGATGCCTTTGCGCTGAATAGTCTTAGTCGTCATGGCCGTGCAGTTTTTGGATGGAGCGAGGAGGAGCGCTGAAAACTGCGCACCTCGTCATCGCTTACGCTATGCGGATTGATTCTGACTAGCGATTCTAGAGAGCCTCTTCTGACTCGTTATTGAGACATAGCAGATGCCGCGCCGGATTGATAGATGGACGCATGCGGAAACGGCGATTGCCGTTCCGCGATGCTGGTGTTACAGAGAGATGGCAGGAAGAGAATGGCAGAGTGAAGAGGAAATCTGCCAAGAGATCGGGCTCAGTGAGATCAGGTTCCGTATTGTGTGCGCACCCATTCACGATAGGCGCCGCTGGTCACATTCTCGATCCATGGCCGGTTTTCGAGAAACCAGGAAACCGTCTTGCGAATGCCCGACTCGAACGTCTCATCAGGCTTCCATCCCAGATCACGTTCGATCCGGGAAGCATCGATCGCATAACGCCGATCATGTCCCGGGCGGTCCTGTACGAACACGATCTGCGCAGCATAGGGCTGTCCGTCAGCACGTGGCTTGATTTCGTCCAGAATCGCACAGATCGTATGTACGACTTCCAGGTTAGTCTTCTCGTTTCGTCCGCCAACGTTGTAGGTTTGCCCGGGTACGCCTGCCTCCAGGACGCGGCGCACGGCACTGCAATGGTCTTTTACGTACAACCAGTCGCGGACCTGCTGCCCGTCTCCGTATATTGGTAACGTCTTTCCGGCTAGCGCGTTCAATATGCACAAAGGAATGAGCTTTTCCGGAAAATGGTAGGGACCGTAGTTGTTGCTGCAATTGGTGGTGAGCACAGGCAACCCGTAGGTATGGTGCCAGGCACGAACCAGATGGTCGCTCGCCGCCTTGCTCGCGCTGTACGGACTGTTAGGCTGATAGGGATGGGTCTCGGCAAAGGCCGGGTCATCAGGTTCCAGCGAGCCATATACCTCGTCGGTCGATACATGCAGGAAGCGGAATGCCTCCTTTTCTCCCTCGGGCATTGTCAGCCAATATGCTCGGACCGCCTCGAGTAGATTGAACATGCCGACAACGTTCGTCTGAATAAAATCGCCCGGGCCATGAATGGATCGGTCCACGTGAGACTCGGCCGCAAAATTGATCAGTGCGCGTGGTCGATATCGTGTAAGCAACGTGCCGACCAAGGTACGATCACCAATGTCGCCATGGATGAAGACATGGCGTGCATCGTTGGCAAGACTGGACAGCGTCTCCAGATTTCCAGCATAAGTAAGCTTGTCAAGATTAACTACTGGCTCGTCGCAGGTTGACAGCCAGGAAAGCATGAAATTTCCACCTATGAAGCCTGCTCCACCAGTTACCAGAATCACATTATCCCCTTTCCCGTTTTCTTTTCACCGTGTCATGACTTTCGCGCCACCTTGCGGCACATAGTCAGAAAGGCGTTACGCTTCCCGTCATTATTCTCTCCTGCATCCGTAATGTCGGCAATCGCATTCAGATACTTCTGAACGACCAGCTTTTCATCAAACTCTCTTTCCACTTTTCGCCTTCCGGCCATGCCCATTTCCGCGCGTCGTTGCGGAGAAAATTGCAGCATTTCCATCATCTTTTCTGCAAGATCCGCCGCATCTTTTTCCAGGCACAGCAGTCCATTGATGTGATCGTCGACGACATCCTTGCAGCCAACCACATTCGTCGCAATGATGGGACGTGCCATGGCAGCGGCCTCGAGAAGCGAGCGCGGCACCCCTTCACGGTAGGACGGCAGCACGACGCAATCAGCGTTCGCCAAATACGGACGCACATCGTCTGTCCGACCAAGATAGTGCACCAAGCCCTCGGCTTCCCACGCACATAGTTTTTCCCATGAAATCGAATTCGGATTTGCCGTATCCACGAAGCCGAGAAGCTGAAACTGAGCCGGCAAGCCCTTCCGGCGCAACAGTCGAGCAGCCTCGACAAATTCTTCCACCCCCTTGTCCTTCAACATTCGCGACACCAGCAGAAAGACGAAATCACGGTTCTGCGCCGGCAAGGACGCTGTTGCCTGAAAGCGCGTCAGGTCCATGCCAGAACCAGGAAGCCGATCCGTACTGTCAGGACGAACAAGGCCAGTGTTGACGAAGAGTTCCTGATCATCCGCGTTCTGGAAGAAGACGCGGCGGGACTTGCGTAGCGCTACACGATAAAGCAACCGCACGAGGTGGGTCAGAGCACTGCTATTGATGAAGGTGGTACCCAGCCCGGCGATGTTGTTGATGACAGGGATACCAAGCATATGCGCTGCCATCGA
>JAEZVM010000038.1 GCA_023420795.1 Pseudomonadota bacterium | reverse complement strand
CAGCTGATGTCCGGGAATGGTTCCGGAGAAAACCGTGCGACTGAAATTTCCGAGATTTCGCGAAGCCTGAAGGGGCTGGCAAAGGAATTGCATTGCCCTGTCATCGCCTTGTCGCAGCTGAACCGCTCGCTGGAGCAGCGCCCGAACAAGCGCCCGGTGATGTCCGACTTGCGCGAGTCCGGCGCCATCGAACAGGATGCCGACGTGATCCTGTTCATTTATCGCGACCAGGTGTACAACCCGGACTCTCCGGACAAGGGAACGGCGGAAATCATCATCGGCAAGCAGCGTAATGGTCCGATCGGTACGGTGCGATTGACCTTCCTTGGCGAGTATACGAAGTTCGATAACTACATCGGCGGAAACGCGATATTCGACAATGAATAAAAGCCGCGCGATTGCGGTGGTTGCTACGGATTCAATGCTTCAATTTTGAGAGAGTGCAATTATGTTTGGACGATTGATGCCCAACGAGGGCAAGTTCTTTGACCTGTTCATCCAGCACGGCGATTTGTGCGTCAAGGGAGCGAAGGAAATGGTCGCGTTAATGACCAATTTCGACGACCTGGAGAATCGTGTGCATGCGATCGAAACCGTGGAAAAGCAGGCCGACAAGGTCACTTATGAAACGCTCGATCTACTGCACAAGACCTTCATCACACCGCTGGACCGCGACGACATCCACAAGCTGATCACGAAGATGGATGACATCCTCGACCTGCTGGAAGATGCCGCGCAGACCATTTCCCTGTATGACATCAAGGAAATCACGCCGGAAGCCAAGCGGCTGGCTGAACTCTGCCTGACCTGCACCGAAAAGGTAAAGACTTGCGTCGGCCTGTTGCACAACATGGACAACTCGGGGCAGATTCTTTCCGTTTGCGAAGAGATCGACCGGCTCGAGTCGGATGCCGACCATGTGATGCGCGCTGCGATGTCCAAACTGTTCCGCGACGAACCGGACGTTCGCACACTGATCAAGCTGAAGGCGATTTACGAGATTCTGGAGACGGTGACCGATCGCTGCGAAGACGTCGCCAATATCATTGAAGGCATCATTGTCGAGAATGCCTGAGGCGCATGAGGCGCGAGGGAGGGACTGAATCGAGGCCCGCGGCGCGCATTTCTACAATATAGAGAACCAAATACATAGAAATCTCATGCAAACCTTAGAAATCAGCATTTACGTCCTGGCCTTCCTGATTGCACTGGCATTGCTGTTCGACTTCATGAATGGCTTTCACGATGCGGCGAACGCGATTGCAACCGTCGTATCCACCGGCGTATTGAAACCGCAGCATGCGGTTGCGATGGCCGCTCTTTTTAACGTTGTCGCCATTTTCTTCTTCCAGTTGAAAGTCGCAACCACGGTAGGCAAGGGGACGATCGAGCCGATAGTAGTGGATCACTACGTAGTATTCGGCGCTTTGGTTGGTGCGATTTTCTGGAACGTGCTGACCTGGTATTACGGCATTCCGTCCTCTTCGTCGCATGCACTGATCGGCGGACTGGTCGGCGCGGCTGTCGCCAAGGCAGGGACGGGCGCGTTGATCTCGTCAGGCCTGATCAAGACCATTTCCTTCATTCTTCTGTCGCCGCTGCTCGGCTTTGTTTTCGGGTCGATTCTGATGGTCCTCGTATCGTGGCTGTTCGTGCGCTCGACGCCCAGACGCGTTGACAAGTGGTTCCGCCGCATGCAGCTGGTGTCGGCGTCGCTCTACAGTCTCGGGCACGGTGGCAATGACGCGCAGAAGACCATGGGCATCATCTGGATGCTGCTGATTGCAGCTGGTTATTCCACGGCGAAGGATCCGCTGCCGATGTGGGTGGTCATCAGTTGCTATGCGGCGATCGGCCTCGGCACGCTGTTCGGCGGCTGGCGCATCGTCAAGACCATGGGCCAGAAGATCACGAAGTTGAAGCCGGTCGGCGGTTTTTGCGCGGAAACAGGCGGCGCAATCACGCTTTTCTTGGCGACCTCGCTCGGAATTCCTGTCTCGACTACGCATACGATTACCGGCGCGATCGTCGGTGTCGGGTCGTCGAGGAAGATGTCGGCGGTACGGTGGGGCGTGGCAGGCAATATCGTTTGGGCTTGGATATTCACAATTCCGGCCTCGGCCTTCGTGGCTGCAATCGCCTGGTGGATCGGCACTATGATCCTGTAGAGGCAATAGTTGCAAACAAAAAAGCCTGCATCGAAAATGCAGGCTTTTTTGTTGCCGGCCACTATTGGCCGGTGAAGGTCTCTGATTTGCTACAACACGTCGCTGGCATGATCGGCCAGGCGCGAGCGTTCGCCGCGCGCCAGTGTCACATGACCGCTGTGCGTCCATCCCTTGAAGCGATCGACCACGTAGGTCAGGCCGCTTGAACCTTCCGTCAGGTAAGGCGTGTCGATCTGTGCGATGTTTCCGAGGCAGACGATCTTGGTGCCGGGGCCGGCACGGGTGACCAGTGTCTTCATCTGCTTCGGCGTCAGGTTCTGCGCCTCGTCAATGATCAGAAACTTGTTGACGAAGGTGCGCCCGCGCATGAAATTAAGCGACTTGATCTTGATGCGCGAACGGATCAGGTCCTGCGTGGCGGCCCGGCCCCATTCACCGGCGTCGCTATCGGACTTGTTGAGCACTTCGAGATTGTCGTCGAAGGCGCCCATCCACGGTCCCATTTTTTCCTCTTCAGTACCGGGCAGGAAGCCGATGTCTTCGCCGACCGGCACGGTCACGCGGGTAACGATGATCTCGTTATAGAGCTTCGTCTCCAGTACCTGCGCCAGTCCTGCGGCGAGCGCCAGTAGCGTCTTGCCGGTGCCGGCCTGGCCGAGCAGCGTGACGAAATCGCATTCCGGGTTCATCAGCAGGTTGAGTGCGAAATTCTGTTCACGGTTGCGCGCAGTGATGCCCCACACATTGTTCTTGCCATGCGTGTAGTCGCGCAGCGTCTGCAACACTGCAGTTTTGCCGTTGATCTGCTTTACCTGTCCATAGAACGGCGCTTCGCCATTCTTGGGTTCCAGGAAAACGAACTGGTTGACCAGGAAGGAAGGCACTGTCGGACCGGTAAGGCGATAGTAGGTATAGCCGGTGCCATGCTTGTTTTCCTGCCAGGACTCCATGCCCTTTGCATGCTTGTTCCAGAAATCGTCGGGCAGCTGCAGGATGCCGGAGTACAGCAGGTCCGTATCTTCCAGCACATGATCGTTGAAGTATTCTTCGGCCGGCAGGCCCATTGCACGGGCCTTGATGCGCATGTTGATGTCTTTCGAGACCAGCACGATCGGACGGCCCGGATACTGTAGTTCCAGCGCGCGTACGACGCCGAGAATCTGATTGTCTGCCTTGCCGATCGGCAGGCCTTCCGGCAGCGATGCGACTTCCAGCCTGGTCTGGAAGAACAGGCGGCCCTTCGCATCCTTGTTGCCCAGCTTGGACAGGGGAATGCCTTCCTCGATCGCATGTTCTTCCACGCCGGCCACCAGCGCATCGAGCGAGCGCGATACCTGCCGTGCGTTGCGAGCGACTTCCGACATGCCCTTCTTGT
>JAEZVM010000027.1 GCA_023420795.1 Pseudomonadota bacterium | reverse complement strand
TGCGACGATTGCTCGCAGTTCCCTCACGGAAGTTTTAATGAATTGTTTTCGATAGACAAGGATTCGCGTCTTACGTAAGCTAAGGCAAGAGAGGCGATACTCTTCCCGCATATTTTTAATCCCCACTTGGGATCTTCGACCGGAATGTCATGAGAACAGAAGATCAAATAGATTACTCGACCTTGGTGCCATCAAAGCGGCGGATGGTATGGGCCGCAGTGGTCATCGCGGTGCCGCTGCTGATCATCGGGCTTTTGCTGGGACTGATGGTACACATCATGCCCCGCAGTGCGCTTGCCGTCGCACTAGGCAATGCATTCCTTACCGGTGGGCCGAGCGCACTCGTCGGCCCGGGCAGTGAAATGCTCGCACTCAAGGCAGGCATCGTATGGGGAGCAATCCTCGCATTCCTTGGCGGCCCATTCATCTTCATTGCGTGGCTGATGTACCAGGCGAAGAAGGAATTCAACAGATTGCAGGACGAGCAAAGAATGAAAGAGTATCGCCGCATGTATGCGGGAAAAGCACGAGAATAGACAGTCAACTTTCCGGAACTGCTGCTGTGGATTTTGCCGCCCTGGTGCACCTGCATGCGCAACCATGTCGTCGGCAGTGCGAAGTGATTGAATGCTGCTACATGGCGCGGATACGCCTTATGCCTTGCTGAGCGAGGTGTCTGCGGAGCACGAACTGGACGTACAGGTTTTTTGAGTGTTTCGCCAGTAGGAAGGTCTTGGCGACGCAGTGCTGAGCGCGATGCATCGCCACCGTAACCACATCTGAGCCGTTGCTGTTCACGGACGGAGGCTGCCTGCGGAAATGGACTACTTTCGCTTCAGGCAATCAACAGACAGGTCCATCAAGGTGGTGGCAGGGCCTTGATTGAGCGAAGGATGTTGCGCGTAATCTCCTGTCGCTTTGGGAGATCACCCAATCTGTTCGGCGTGTCGATGTTCAGTACGAAAAATACCGGTCCGGTCGGCCACTCGACCCATCCCACCCACCAGCCCACTTTTCCACTCCAGCCGGTCTTTGCCCGCAATATCCAATCTTTGCCGGCCTCGTTCACCATCACATCCTTGATGAGCCGCTGATGCTCGACCCGAAACGGCAGTTCGTTACGATAGAGTCGGCGCAGGAACGACATCTGTTCATTCGCAGAAATTGTCAAATCGCCTTCGACCCAGAAAGGTTTGCCGCGCCCCACAACTGCGTTGCCATACGCGATCTTTCGCAGGTATGCCGTCTCACGCACGTTGCCAAGCCGCCGAGCGAATTCTTCATAGACCCAAACGGTCGAATGACGCATCGCAAAGCGCAGGTTCTGGTCTTCATTCCACACCTCTATAGGGCGCTTGACACCATCCCAAGCGATGACCTGGAACTCATCACGAAGAATTCCCGCGTCAAGCGCAAACAGGCTGTGGGGAATCTTGAAAGTGGAAGCCGGCGAGTAGCGACGAGCTGCACGCTCCGGATCGTAAACGAAAGTCACATCATTTCCGGCGCGGCTATCCCCGATAACGATGGTGCCTTGCGCGTCGGCTGCGCGAAAGAAACTTGCCCAATCTGCACGTTCCTGTAACGGAGTTGCGGCGAGCGCACCGCATGCAGTGACAAACGATAAGGCTGCGAGGAGGAAGCTACGTCGATTCATGGCGGCGATTATAGGCGTCGAGGCATACGCTCAGACATAGAGGAGGCCGATGCTTGTGATAGTTACATGTGACCACATAAAAGGCGACCACTCGCTCGCTTTTTCTTTGCGGACCGGTCATCGGACGGGATAATGGCGGCTACATTTTTTCGCGCACGATTTTTGGACATCTCCCATGGAAATTAAAGTCAATTTTCTCGACAAGCTTCGCCTCGAAGCCAAGTTTGACGATTTCACGGTGGTGGCCGACCAGCCTATCCGCTACAAGGGCGATGGTTCGGCGCCCGGTCCCTTCGATTATTTTCTGGCGTCATCGGCCTTGTGTGCGGCGTACTTCGTCAAGTTGTATTGCAATACGCGCAATATCCCGACCGAAAATATCCGCCTGTCGCAAAACAATATTGTTGATCCAGAAAACCGTTACAAACAGATCTTCAAGATCCAGGTCGAGCTGCCCGCGGATATCTCGGACTATGACCGCCAAGGCATCCTGCGCTCCATCGAGCGTTGCACGGTCAAGAAAGTGGTGCAAGCCAGACCCGAGTTTGTGATTGAAGAGGTCGAGAACCTGGATGCTGATGCGCAGTCGCTGTTGACGTTGAAGCCGGCGGCTGACGCCAGCACCTATATTCTGGGCAAGGACCTGCCACTGGAGCAAACCATCGCCAATATGTCGGGCATTTTGGCGAATCTGGGGATGAAGATTGAAATCGCTTCGTGGCGCAACATCGTTCCCAATGTGTGGTCGCTGCATATCCGTGATGCACACTCGCCGATGTGTTTTACCAATGGCAAGGGAGCGACCAAAGAAAGCGCGCTGGCGTCGGCATTGGGCGAGTTTATCGAGCGACTGAATAACAACCACTTCTACGCCGGGTCGTTCTGGGGTGAGGACATTGCGAATGCGGCATTTGTCCATTACCCGAACGAGCGCTGGTTCAAGCCTGGCCGTAAAGATGCGCTGCCGGCTGAAATCCTCGATGCATACTGCCTGCCCATTTACAACCCGGACGGCGAGTTGCGTGGCTCGCACCTGATCGACACCAACTCGGGAGATATGAAACGCGGCATCTGTTCACTGCCGTTTGTGCGGCAGTCGGACGGCAAAGTGGTGTATTTCCCGTCGAACCTCGTTGAAAACCTCTACGGCAGCAATGGTATGAGTGCCGGCAATACGCTGGCCGAAGCGCAGGTGCAATGCCTGTCCGAGATATTCGAACGGGCGGTCAAGCGCGAAATCATCGAAGGCGAAATGGCGCTGCCAGATGTGCCGCAGGACGTGCTGGCGAAATACCCGCGTATCCTGGCCGGCATCCAGGGGCTGGAAGAGCAAGGCTTTCCGGTGCTGGTGAAGGACGCATCGCTGGGTGGCGTCTATCCGGTGATGTGCGTCACCCTGATGAACCCGCGCACTGGCGGTGTCTTTGCGTCATTCGGCGCGCACCCGAGCTTCGAGGTGGCGCTGGAACGCAGTCTCACGGAACTGCTGCAAGGGCGTAGTTTTGAAGGACTAAACGATCTGCCCCAGCCCACCTTTGTCAGTGAAGCCGTGACGGAGCCAAACAACTTTGTTGAACACTTCATCGATTCCAGCGGTGTGGTGTCGTGGCGTTTTTTCAGCGCCAAGGCGAATTTCGATTTCGTCGAGTGGGATTTTTCCGGCCAGGGTGAGAATTCCAATGCCGACGAAGCCGCGACCCTGCTCGGCATCCTGAAAGAGATGGGCAAAGAGGTGTACATGGCGGTGCATGACCAGCTCGGCGCCATCGCTTGCCGGATTCTGGTGCCCGGCTATTCGGAAATATTTCCGATAGAAGACCTGATCTGGGACAACACCAACAAGGCGCTGCTGTTCCGCGAAGATATCCTGAACCTGCATCGCCTGGACGACGCCAGCCTGGAAGATCTGCTCGATCGTTTGAACAACAACGAGCTCGATGAATACTCCGACATCGCCACGCTGATCGGCATCGAGTTTGACGAGAATACGGAATGGGGCCAGCTGACAGTACTCGAGCTGAAGCTGCTCATTCACCTCGCCCTGCAGCAGTTCGAGGAGGCGCACGATCTGGTCGGCGCCTTCCTGCAGTACAACGACAACACGGTCGAGCGCCGATTGTTTTATCAAGCCTTGAACGTGGTGCTGGAAGTACTGCTCGATGATGAACTCGAGTTGGACGATTACGTGGTCAATTTCCGCCGCATGTTTGGCGATCCGCGAATAGATGCGGTGCTGGGCTCGGTGGACGGCAGCGTGCGCTTCTTTGGCCTGACGCCCACCAGCATGAAACTGGAAGAGCTCGACAGGCATCAACGCATGATCGACAGCTACAAAAAACTGCATATGGCGCGAGCCAAGGCCGCGGCCAGTCAGGGGTGATTCATTAGTCAGGCGCGCAAACAGCTAACCTCCGCATTTACTCCAGCCGTTTGCATGCCCGTGGCGTTTCCCGGCCTCGGTTTGGCGACCTGCTGCGGCGTGCTTTCGGCACACTTGGTACTACAAACCGGCCAGCACAGGCGCAGGCCATGCAGGCGGTCCTGGCTAGAAAAGACCTAATGAAGACCGCGCAATCCGGAACCGGGACGCCCCTGCACATCCTCAGTCACGCAATGCTGCTTTCGCTGCTTCTTCCGGAGACAGTCCGTCATAGAACATGTCGGTAAACCACTCCACCTGCTCCTCAATATGTTCCTGTGCCTGAGCAAGCGTAGCTCCACCGGCAACAAGAAATCCCTCCACCTCCGTACACCATTGAATCAGCGCAGCGGTTTCCGGATCGAGTTTCTCTTTCTTCGCCATCGGATTTTCCTTGATGTAAATAATGTGGTCGCTCCAATATGGATCACAATACTGTCGTCGTCCTGATTACCGTAACACGGCTAATGAGAAACTTACCATCGATAACGGTTCGATGAGGCACTCCGACGACATTGGTAATTCCCCCGAAAAAGAAGCGGGATTACCATACTGACTGCTGTGGGTGGGCACCGATTGGCTATGTCCTTATCTACGGTTAATTCCGAAGTTAAGAATGATGAGAGGGCAAAACAAGGATGCCCCTCCATCCCCTCTAGCGAAAGCGCCAGCAAGCAACCGAGAACGGCATCACGATCCAGCCGAACATGATGCCGGTCAACACCAGCGTGTCGGTCAGCCGTTCCGGCATCACGGTCGCAAGCCCGTACATGGTTTGCACCTGCTCGGAACTGAAAATATTCAGCAAACGGAACACATCGGCGGGATTCAGCATCAGCAGCGTGCCGAATACCGCACTGCCCAGGTTGCCCTGGCTGACCACCAAGGCTCCGGTCAGCAGCAGGTCGAAGATCAGCACGAAGAAGAACCACAACGCAATGGCGAGACCCGACGCACGCATGCGGTCCGATGCCAGCACCGAGATCAGCAACGACACGCTGAGAAACGCCATGCCCATCAAGATTGCGGACAGGACGAAGCCGAGATAGTGGTACAAGTCGTTCATATCGAGCTGCGACGCCATCGGCAGAAGTCCGGCACCAAAGCCGACCACCGTGGATACCGACAGTGCCAGCGCAAGGCCGAGGTACTTTCCGAAGAGGATCTCGAAGCGGGTGACCGGCATCGACATAAGCAGCTCGAGCGAGCCGCGCTCGCGCTCGCCGACAATTGCGTCGTAGCCAAGGATCAACGCAATCAGCGGCACGAGGTAGATCACCAGGCTGACCAGGCTGGCAATGGTCACGTCGATGCCGCGAAAGCCGACAGATCCCTGCTGCGCGGACCCGAAATAGGCGATCGCAAGCGCAAACAGCGAAAAGATCACCGCCACGGCCAGCACCCACAGGTTGCGAATGCGGTCGCGGAATTCCTTGCTGGCGATGATGCGCACCTGTGCCAGATCGATACTAGTCATGCTTTCCCCCGTAACCGAAGAACAGGTCTTCCAGCGTCGGCTCATGCACGACGATATCGCGTACAGCGCTGCGCATGCTGGTCAGCAAGTGCAGCGCGTCGATCTTGCGTGTCGCCGGGCACGACACCTTCACCACGTCGCCCTGCGCCACGCTCTCGATCTGCAGCGCCACGTCCGGCAGCACCGCGAGCGCGTCACGCACCTGCGCGAGGCAGCCGGGCTGCACGCCGGCCTCGATGGTGGAAGGCAACACCAGTTGCGAGCGCAGCTGGGCAAGCGTGCCTTCGGCGGCGATCCGGCCGCCGCTCAGGATCACCAGCCGGTCGACACGCTCCTGGATCTCGGCCAGGATGTGCGAGGTGATGATGATGGTGGCGCCGCGCGACTGCGCATCGCGCAGGACGCGGTAGAACTCGTGGATGCCTTCCGCGTCCAGGCCGTTGGTGGGCTCGTCGAGGAAGATCAGGTCCGGCTTGCCGACCAGCACCTGTGCAAAGCCCAGACGCTGGCGCATGCCCTTGGAGTAGCCGCGCACGCGCCGGTCCATCGCGTGTCCGAGGCCGACGCTGTGGAGCACCGGCGCGCATTCCGCGCGCGGCACGCGCTTCAGGTCGGCGAACAGATGCAGCACTTCCAGCCCGGTGAGATTGTCATAGGTGACGAAATTCTCGGGCAGGTAGCCGATGCGGCGGCGCACGTCGCGGAAATTGCCGGTGGCAGTCGGCGTGCCGTTGATGCCGCTCGTGCCGCTGGTCGGCGGAATCAGCCCCAGCATCAGCTTGAACAGCGTGCTCTTGCCGGCGCCGTTGTGGCCGATCAGGCCGAACATTTCGCCCTGCGCCACCGACAGGCTGACATTGTCGAGTGCGCGGACATCGCCGAACTGCTTGCTGATGTTACTTACCTGGATGGGAACGTTTTTCACTCCACTTTCTCCACTCTGGATTCCAAGGCACCATGCGCGGGTTCTTGTCCACGATGCTGGGTGCGCGCAGGATGGGAAACTGCCTCGCCACGAAGCGCAAGGTCTGTATCGACGGGCTGGTCAGCACCAGCTTGAGCAGCGGGTACTGCCAATTCAGGCGGTCCACCACGTCGTTGGCTTCATACAAGACATCGCCCTTGCCGTCGCCGTTCTGGTCCCAGCCGCTGTAGTTGCTCCAGTAATTTCCCTTGGACTTGCCCCACTCCACGTCGCGCGCCGCCACATACTTGATCTGCTGCCGGTTGCCGATGAAGTCGTTGCCATCCACCTTGTTGTTGGCGGAACCGGCCGCGAGATGGATGCCGACCTCATTGCCCGCCACGAGGTTGTCACGCAGCGTGTTGTATTCGGCGTCATAGATGAAGAAGCCGCGCCCGTTGTCGGCGACCGTATTGTTCTCGATCACCGAATCCTGGATCGTGCGCAGCATGATGCCGTGGTCGGTGTTGCCCCATGCGATGTTGTTGCGCACCGTCAGGCTGCGCACTTCCATCAGCGCCAGGCCACCGCGGTTGAGGTAAGCCTCGTTGTTCTCCCACAGGCTGTGGTGGGTGTTCATGTAGTGCGTGCCGTAGCGCAGGTTGTGGATGCGGTTGCCGCGAAAGACGACATTGCGCGACCAGTCGACATAGATGCCGTCGCGCGCATAGCTGATGTGGTTGTCGATGACCTGCGCGCGTTCGACGTTGTAGACCTGGATACCGTTGCCCCGCGACGGCGACATCAGATCACGCCGGCCCGTCACGGTATTGCGTTCGATGCGTGCATCATCGGAACCTTCCAGCCAGATGCCGAACAGGTTGAACACGACCTCGCAGTCCTGCACGACCGGACGGTCGGAATTGGGCTGGATGTAAATCCCCGCATTCTGCGCGGTCTGGTCGATACCGCTGTCGCGCACGATTAAGCCCTGGATGGTCACGTCCGGCGCGCGCACGCGGATCACGTCGCCACTGAAATCCCCGCGGATCGTCGGCCGGTTGCGCCCCTTGAGCACCAGCGGCTTGTCAATCACCAGCCGCTCGGCATAATCGCCGCGCTCGACCTCGACGGTGTCGCCGGGTGCGGCCGCCGCAATCGCCGCTGCAATCGACTCGCCCGGCTTGACCGTCAGCACTGCGCTCCACGCGCATGCCGGCATTGCCAGCATGGCCGCCAGTAGCCATGTGCCGGCTGGCTTTGTCGCCGCGACGGCTCTGCGCTCCACTATCATCCCGCCTTCCCGGCCAGCTCGGCCGTCTTCTCGGAGAGATTGCGGCGCACGCTCTCCAGCGGAATGAAATATCCCTTCGCATCGATCGCCGTCAGCGGCAGGCCTTCGCGCTCGCGATGCTTGCGTTCCTTCACCAGCGGCGGGCACGCATGGTCGTCGTAGTACATCACCATGCAGTCCAGGCACAGCAGGCATTCCTTCTGGTCGATCCTGCCCTTGGCATCGATCGCATGCGAGCCGCAGCCGGCTGCACATGCATGGCAGGTCTCGCATTCGCTCTTGCGCTTTAAGCCGAAAAACCTGAACTTGGTCGGGATCGCAAGACCCGCTCCCAGCGGACAGATGTACTTGCAGTACGGCCGCTCGCTGAGGATGGAGATGCCCAGGATCACGCCAACGAACAGCACGAACGGCCACGACCGATTCCACACGCCCACCAGGAAGGTGGTCTTGAACGGCTCGACCTCGGCCAGCGTCTCGGCCAGCTCCATCGAGTAGAACGACACGCCCAGCAAGCCCGCGAAGATCACATACTTGAGCCACTTGAGCTTGTCATGCACGGCCATCGGCAGCAGCTTTTGGAAGCGCTTCAGTCCGATCAGCTGGCCCAGCTTCAGGGCGAGGTGCTGCAGCGAGCCGAACGGGCAGATCCAGCCGCAGAACAGTCCCCTGCCCCAGATGAACATCGTGATGAAGATGAACCACCAGAAGATGAAGATGAACGGATCAGACAGGAACAGCTCCCATTTCCACTGGTGGATCAGCGAATGGAACCAGGTCATGATCTGCGTGATGCTGGGCTGCGCCTTCAGGTAGAAGCCGATGAAGCCGACGCTGGCGATCCACAGCAGCGTGCGCGGGATCGAGATCCACGGCTTGCTCTTGCGCTTGGACAGGCGCGCCAGCTTGTCGCGCTGCGAATAAAGCCCTGCGGTAGCGGCAAGGAGCAGCACGAAAAAGCCGATCTCGACCTTGCGGCCCAGCCATGCCTTCTTCCACGGGGCGACCGGCCGCTCTACATGTGGATGGCCGCCTTCCAGAT
>JAEZVM010000023.1 GCA_023420795.1 Pseudomonadota bacterium | reverse complement strand
GCCTGCATGTCGGTCGGGAAACCCGGATATTCGGTAGTGCGGAAGCTGACCGCCTTCGGCCGCGCGGCCATCTGCACGCGGATCCAGTCCGGGCCGGTGGTCAGCACCGCGCCCGCCTCGCGCAGCTTGTCGAGCACGACATCGAGAATGTCGGCACGGGTGCTCTTCAGCGTGACGTCGCCGCCGGCAGCCGCCACCGCGCAAAGGAAGGTGCCGGTTTCGATGCGGTCAGCGATCACTGCATGCGATGCGCCATGCAGCTTCTCCACGCCCTGGATCACCAGGCGGTCGGTGCCGATACCGTCGATCTTCGCGCCCATCGCGACCAGCAGATTGGCGAGGTCGGTGACTTCCGGCTCGCGCGCGGCGTTTTCCAGCACGGTTTCGCCGTCAGCCAGCGCTGCGGCCATCAGCAGATTCTCGGTGCCGGTAACGGTGATCATGTCGGTCACGATGCGCGCGCCCTTCAGGCGCTTCGCCTTGGCGTGGATATAGCCGGCCTCGATCGTGATTTCCGCGCCCATCGCCTGCAGGCCCTTGATGTGCTGATCGACCGGCCGCGAGCCGATCGCACAGCCGCCGGGCAACGACACCTTCGCCTCGCCGAAGCGCGCGACCAGCGGCCCGAGTACCAGGATCGAGGCGCGCATGGTCTTCACCATGTCGTACGGCGCCTCGCAGTTGGCGATCGCGCCGCCGTTGAGCGTCATGCGTTCGCCGTCCTGCTCGACCCGCATGCCCATCTGGCGCAGCAGCTTGAGCATCGTGTTCACATCCTGCAGATGCGGCACGTTCGATAATTGCACGTCGTCGGCAGTGAGCAGGCCGGCGCACAGGATGGGCAGCGCGGCGTTCTTCGCGCCGGCGATATTGATCTCGCCGGACAGGCGGTTGCCGCCGGTGATAAGCAGTTTGTCCATTATTGCTGGAACTCTTCCGGAGTGAGGGTCTTCATCGACAGCGCATGGATTTCCTGGCGCATGCGGTCACCGAGCGCGGCATAGACCAGCTGATGGCGCTGGATCATGCGCTTGCCGGCAAAGGCGGGAGAGACAATGACGGCGCTGAAATGCTGGCCGTCGCCTTCGACTTCGAGATGGGTGCAGTCGAGTCCTGCGGCGATATATTCTTTTACGAGATCTGGTGTAGGCAGCATGGTTTTACCTTGATTCCTGACGTTAGTGGCGCAGCTTGTAGCCGGTTTTCAGCAAGCGGATCGCGAAGCCGGCCAGCAGCGCAAAAAATACCGAAACGATCGAAAAACTGAGCAACGGATTCACGTCGGACTGGCCGAAAAAGCCGTAGCGGAAGCCATCAATCATATAAAAAAACGGATTGAAGTGGGACACAGTCTGCCAGAAAGCCGGCAGCGAATGGATCGAATAGAACACGCCGGAGAGGAAGGTCGCCGGCATGATCAGAAAATTCTGGAAGGCGGCCAGCTGATCGAATTTCTCCGCCCAGATGCCGGCGATCAGGCCCATCGTGCCGAGGATCGCCGCACCGAGCAGCGCGAAGATCGCGATCCACCAGGGCGCAAAGAACGACAGGTCGGCAAACCATGCGGTGATGACGAACACGCCTGCGCCGACGATCAGCCCGCGCACCGCCGATGCCAGCACATAGGCGCCGAATATGTCCCAGTGCGACAGCGGCGGCAGCAGCATGAATACCAGGTTGCCGGTGATTTTCGACTGAATCAGCGAGGACGAGCTGTTGGCGAATGCGTTCTGCAGCACGCTCATCATCACCAGGCCGGGAATTAGGAAGGCGGTGTAGCTCACGTTCGGATAGACCTGCACATGCTCTTCCAGCACATGGCCGAAGATCAGCAGGTACAGCATCGCTGTCAGAATCGGCGCGGTGAGCGTCTGCATCGCGACTTTCCAGAAGCGCAGCACTTCCTTGTAGAACAGGGTCTGGAAACCGGTCACTTCTCGCCCTCCATGATCTGGATGAACACGTCTTCCAGATCGGCCTGCTGCAGCTGCATGTCGTCGATCACCGCGCCGGCTTCGCGCAGCTTCGCCAGGATGGGCTCGACTTCCGAATACTCGTTCACGCGCAGCGTGTACTTGTTGCCGGATGCCAGCTCTTCCGGATGCGACACCAGCGGTTTGAGCACGTCCGGCAGCGCGCCGCGCGACAGGCGCACGATCAGCTGCGAACCGGAAATGCGCTTGATCAGTGCCGACGTTGAATCGAGCGCGACCACCTTGCCGGCCTTGAGCATCGCGACGCGGTTGCACAGCGCCTGCGCTTCTTCCAGATAGTGGGTGGTGAGCACGATGGTATGACCGTCGCGGTTCAGGCGAGAAATGAATTTCCACAACGTCTGCCGCAATTCCACATCGACGCCGGCGGTCGGCTCGTCCAGCACGATCACCGGCGGCTTGTGCACCAGCGCCTGCGCGACCAGCACGCGGCGCTTCATGCCACCCGACAGCGCGCGCGTGTTGGTATCAGCCTTGTTCGTCAGATCAAGGTTTTCCATCACCTCATCGATCCACCTGTCATTGTTCTTCAGGCCGAAATAGCCGGATTGCATGCGCAGGGTTTCGCGCACGGTGAAAAAGGGGTCGAATACCAGTTCCTGCGGGACCACGCCGAGCCGCTTGCGCGCCTCGCGGTAATCGCGCACCACATCGTGGCCGAGAATCGAAACACTGCCGGAATCGGCACGGTTCAGGCCGGCGACAATCGAAATCAGCGTGGTCTTGCCGGCGCCGTTCGGCCCCAGGAGACCAAAGAACTCGCCCTGCTCGATGGCCAGACTCACGCCGCCAAGTGCCTGCAGCGACTTGTAACGTTTCCTTACATCGACGATTTGAAGAGCAGCCATGAGGCTTGATACTTTATGGAGAACCGGCCGTAGCCGATAAAGACGCGGAGGCGTCGGCGAAACCTTTGATTATATTGGATTTCCGTACGGGAAGCCGAAACGGCAGACGGAGAAAGACGGGATCAATGGTGCGGCAAATCGGCGCGCGACTGAGCCGGAAGGGCGGCATGCAGCAGCTCGGTCACGCCATACAGATCGACCAGACTTTGCAGATTGGCGGGAACATTGCTGAACACCAGTGATTTGCCGCCGCGCTGCGCGGCGCGCTGCCATGCGAGAAGGGTTGCAACTGCGGCCGAATCGACCGCCGTTAATTGAGCCAGGTCGATTTGCGCCTGGCCGTCGGCGATTGCGCGCAAGCCGGCATCCAGCACGGCTTGCGCATTATGCACGGTGAGCGTCAGGGCGGGCCGGTAGCTCATGTCTTACGAAGCCTTCAGGCCCTTGGCGGCACTGGCGGCCAGCCGCTTGTTCCTATCGGACAAGGTCTTGATCAGGCCATCGATACCGCCTTTGCTGATCTCGGTCGCAAAGTTTCCTTTGTAGGTTTCCACCAGCCAGGCACCGAGCACATTCATGTCATAGATTTTCCAGCCGTTCGCCTGCTTCTCCAGCCGGTAACTCAACTGAATCGGCTCGCCGCCGCGCGGCTGCAGCACTTGCGTGCGCACCTCTACTTCGGTGTCGGACGGGGCTGCGCGCATCGGTTTGAATTCGATCTTTTGATCCCTGACTTGCGCAATTGCGCCGGAGTACGTGTAGATCAGCAGGCTGCGGAACTCATCCACCAGTTGCTTCTGCTGCTCCGGCGTCGCCTGGCGCCAGAAACGGCCGGCTGCCAGCGAGGTCATGCGCTGGAAATCGACATGCGGCAGGATCTTGGCTTCGACCAGTTCCAGCACCCGCTTGTGATTGCCCCCCTGGATTTCCTTGTCATTCTTTGCAGTTTCCAGAACTTCGTTGCTGAGGCGTTTAATCAAAGCATCGGGTGCCTCTTGTGCAGTAGCGGCAGGAACAAATGCCAGCGCACCCAATGCGACCCAAAAAGCCAAAAGTAGTTTTTTTATAACGTCCATAGTTTCCCGAGTTGACAGCGCTGTTTTATTTTGGGCGCCGATCTTTCATCAAAATCCGAATTTTGTTCCACTTCGACAAGAGGGCGCTTCTCAGGTTCCCTCTTCCCGGAACAACCAGCCGCAATTCCGGCGCTTACTTTTTCGTATCCGGTTCTTCACCCGGAGCAGACGCCGGATCGTCGGCGTTTTCATAGGGCGTCTCCGGCGGCTCGCCATCGTACACTTTGCTCTGACGGCGCTGCAAATAAGCATCGCGCACGAAGGCATACCGGTCCAGCGCGGCATCTTCCAGCAAACTGGACGCATCGAGAAGAACCGCGCGCTGATCGACCACGCGCACTACCGAGCCGACATTACGCGACCGAACCGGCCGTGCGTGATGCCATGGGTCGATTTCGGTATCCACCGGCAGCACAACGGTATCGCGCAGGGTCGATGCGCCCAGGAACGGCAACATTACATAAGGTCCGGACTGCACGCCCCATTTGCCCAGGGTCTGACCGAAATCTTCCTTGTGCTTGTAGATGCCGGCTTCGGAAGCAATGTCGAGCAGGCCGCCAAAGCCGAGGAAGGTATTGACCGCTACGCGCATCACATCGGAAAAGCCGTCGGCCACCTTGCCCTGCAAGAAATTGTTGAGGGCTGTCGGCACATCTTCGAGGTTGCCAAAGAAATTGCCCACACCGGTCTGCACAAATGACGGCAGCTTGCTGTAGGCCTCGGCCGTCGGCTTGAGCGCCACCTCATCGAGCTTGTCGTTGAAAGTGAACATCGCGCGGTTGAACGGTTCCAGCGGATCGCGCGGATTATTGGTCGCGCAACCGCCAAGCGCAAATACCAACGCCAACACAGCTATCCTGCAAACTGCATTCATTACTTTTCGCTCCCCGTCCCTTCGGCCGCCTTGCTATACAAGAACTGGCTGATCAGGTTTTCCAGTACAACAGCCGACTGTGTCATCTTGATACGGTCGCCTGCGACCAGGTTGTTGGTATCGCCGCCCGCTTCCAGGCCAATGTATTGTTCGCCCAGAAGACCAGCGGTAAGAATTTTGGCGGAAGTGTCTTTCGGGAACTTGTAACTGTCTTCCAGATTGAGCGTCACCACTGCCTGATAAGTCTTGTCATCGAAGCTGATGTCGCCCACACGCCCGACCACCACGCCGGCACTCTTGACCGG
>JAEZVM010000010.1 GCA_023420795.1 Pseudomonadota bacterium | reverse complement strand
AAAGTACGCCGGTCCATGCCCACAAGACATAAGAGATGAATGGTCTGCGTATCGCCATCGGAAGCAAAATGCACATTGCTCCCAGCATCGCAAGGTCGCGCATTATGTGCCTGCCTTTCCTGGATGGCTCTTTTGCTCATGCTTGTCCGTTTTGTAGGAGAAGAGCCATGGCTTTTTCTCGGCATCGCCGGCAGCTTCCGTCCGGGCATAGCCCAGCACGAGCAGCACAATCGCTCCTAGCGCGGCGACGAATAACAGGGTTTCCATGCGTTTCCTCTCCTGGATGGAACGTTCAGCCGATATTTGCGGCACGGCCGTACTGTTGCTCAAGCATCAGGCCGTCCATGAAGAACTTGGCCGCCCAGTTGGGAAAGCGATATGTCATGTAGCCGCCATTGATCGGATGAGAACCCTTGATCGCGCCGCGCACACCCGGGTCCTTGGTATCCACATCTTGGATGCGCATGTTGAAGCGATTAGCCTTGATCGCGTGTTCCTTCAGGCTGGCGTCGCCGGTCAGTTGCGCCAGACGCAGCCAGTTGATTGCCATCTGGGAGTTACCGGTGACACAGCTCCAGCGCACGCGCGGGGACCAGTCGGGCTTGTAGTAGCCGGGCAGAGCGCCGTCATGACGCTGCGCCTTCGCGACCGATTTCGCCATGTCCAGCGCCTTGCCGATGTAGTCGTTTCTTCCTGCGGCTGCGCCGACTTCGAGAATGCCGCGGATCGAATAGGCAATGGTGTGCGTCAGCGCACTCTGATCCTCGTTCTTGGACAGGCAATTGTCATTCAGCCAGCCACCGGGCAATGCGCGCTTCAGCGTCCATTCGACGTTGGCCTTGGCGGCATCCATGTAGGCAGACTTGCCGGTTGCCTCGAAGGCGCGTATCAGGCCGAAGGCGGACCTGGTGTTGTAGCTGTTTAGCTTCGCCGATGTGAAAGGAGACGGGAACTTGCGCCAGGCGCCGTCCGGATCCTGCGCGGCCACGAGCCAGTCGGCCGCCCGGGTCAGTGCGTTCCTAAAACGGTCGTTACCGGTTTCGGTATATGCCTTGGCCCAGCCGAACAGCGCCTGGCCGGTATTGAAGATCGTAGGCGCCACGATTTCTGCCGACATGATGCCGGCGCGCACACCGCCATCCGGGAGCTGTATGTCGCATTCCCATTCAGCCATGCGGCGCGCGGCGGCGGCATACTTTGGCGCGTCATAGTACTTCGCGTAGTCGTACAGTGTCGGGATGATGTAGCCCGTCGTTTCCGGATAGGAGGCGAGCCATTTCTTTGCCCGCACGTCATAGCTGTGGGCCACACCATCATCGGGCGTTGCCTGTTGCGCACGCAGGATCCAGTCGGCGGCGGCTTGAAGATGCTGTTCAATCGCACGGGCCGGCTTGGTGCCCAATCCCACGTTATCCCTGATAAGGTGCTTGATATGTTTCATGGTGTAACTCTCCAACTGGTGAATGGGACCGCAACGAGTCACTTAGTGCCGCGCAGATCCGGCGTACGTCGATTGCGGAAATATCGGGACCGGAAGGCACCTCGATCAGGCGCTTCGCGATATCCGCCGCATCGGCTGCATTGCATCCGCGCGAGACGGTCATCGGATATCCCGGACGGGTTTCCACTCCGGCTTTCTGCAGGCTCGCCCTTACGAGCTCTGCGCAGAACCCCGGCGGAAGCAGCAGCATGACCCGGGTCAGATACCGCTGCGGCGCATATTGGGGAAAGCGCACCTGTGGCAGCTTCTTCAGTTCCTCGCAGTACATCTCGGCAATGCGAATCTTTCGCTTCTGTATCGTGGGCAGCCTGTTCAGTTGTGCGAGGGCTATGCCGGCATCGAGATTGCCGATGCGGGTGGGGCAATCTGCCTCCCTTGTTTCGAGACGCAGGACATCATGGACGCGAGCGAAGTAGTAGCCGGAGGTACCGGTATAACGTTTCCACATGTAGTTCCACAGGAAGTGCAGAAACGCCGTGCCACGTTTTCGCGCCGGCGGCAGGTCGCGGCAAGCGCTACTGATGTTTTTATCCAGTTCTCGGTTATTCACTAATAGGGCACCGCCCGAACCGCGCACTCCGGTAACCACGGTCTTCGACTGGGCGAAACTCAGAATGCCGATATCGCCGCAAGTCCCCAGTAACCGTCCCGCGTGCTCGACGCCGGTGACCTGCGCTGCATCGTCGATCATGAACACGCCGGTAGACTGGCATAGCGCATCTATTTCAGTGATTCGCGCCGGGGAGCCATACATATGCGGCACGATGACCGCGAGCGTTCTCTCGTTCAATGTGACTGCCACCGAGGCCGGATCGATGTTCAGGTCATTGCCAATATCGGCAAAACGCACCTTGAATCCAGCGCGCCGGACAGTATTGATGACGCTTGGGCAGATATAGGCCGGAACAATCACTTCATCGCGCTCGGGCATTCTCGATGCGAAGGCTCTGAGCGCGATGAGAATCGCGCTGTGTCCGAAATTGATCGGATAGGCAATGCTCGGCGCATGGAGCTCGGATAGACGTTCTGCCAGTCTGGAAATATGCGCGCCGTCCGCCACTTCGCCACGCGTCAGGCTGAAGAAGGCTGACGCATATTCTGCGCGCGACCAGTCGGCATAAGACAGATGAATGCGTTTCATCGTCCGCGTCCCAATCGCAGTGCCACCATGTTTGCCATGACGTCAACCCAGGGCAGCGGATCACTCCAGCGCCAGTAAGCGTCACACACCTTGTGCAGGCGTGAGCGCTCATCGGGCATCTTGTTTCCTTCCTTGAAAGCCCAGCGATCCGACAGCGGATCCCGCCACATGGTCGGGACTTTTTCCGGCTGGCTCCGGACAGGCGGCAGGCCTGTTTCATGGCGGTATGCGGCGAGCGGAATGTTGACGCCATTGACGGTGGCAACCTCTTCCTGGAAGTCGGTTCTCGCGACGGTCGGTTCAACCATGTAGAAGCGCCCGTCGCGCTCGTCTCGCTTGTATTCCATGCTTCCCATGCCGGAAAATCCAACCCGGTTGAAAAATGCATGGGTCATGTCCGACAGCTCTTCGTGGAAATCCCACGCCGCGGTGCAGCTAGCGGTTCCTCCAACCCGCAGGGGCCAGGATCGGATTTTCCTTCCGGTGAATGAGCTGATCCTTTCTCCGTGGGCACCGATGTATTGCAGGCAGAAGTAAATCTCCGCATCCGAACCTTCTATCCATTCCTGCACCACCATGTCGGCCAGCACCGGCTCGATTTGCCGGTAAAGCTCCGCCGCTTCGGTGGCAGACGCAACCTTGTACGCCTTCTTGAAACGAGCGCCATAGGTGTAATCCTTGACGTTCGGCTTCAGCACGCACGGATAGGTCAAATGCTCGAGCTGCGGAAGATCGGTGAGGCCTTGCAGTCGCACGGTCTTCGGCACCGGTGCGTGGATGGCTTCGGCGAGTTTCTGGAAGCCTTCCTTTTGCATCAGGGCCATCAGGCGTTCATGTTCGGGCAGGCGGATCAGGAATTTCCCTGAAACGGCGCCGCGATGTTCGGAGACGGTAATCACCGTCTTCTCTTCCGTCAGGAACAGAACGGCCGGGCCGGAAATATCCTTCCCGGCGTCGAGCAGACGCTCGATAAAATCGGTCCCCTCCAGGGAGGGAACGACGAGTTTTTTCCCGTAACGGGAACGCATCGCAGGAGAGCGGGAATCGGTGCCGATAACCAGCAGCGGCACGTCTTGGCTTCCCAGACTGCGAACGATGCCGAGCGCATTCAGTCCGCCGCCCACAATGACGGCGGGCATACTGTGTTTTATGGCTTCTCTCATGTCTTGCTACAAACCTCGGAAAAGACTCGGGCCAATTCACCTGTGCGCCGTTGCCGCGATGCCGCTTCAATCACTTCGTGCCCTGCCACGTATGCTTTGCCTGTACGTACGTTTTCCAGAAATTCGCCAAGCGTGGCGGCAATGCGGTCTGCCGAGTTCATCGGCGCCATATCACGGAAACCTGCAGCAGTCAGGATTCTGGCGGTTTCGCCGGCGGGATCGATCAGCCCCAGGATCGGTTTGCTGGCACGGAAGTACTCGTAAATTTTCGCCGGGACTTGCGTATTGAATTGCGTTCCCTGGAACACGAGAAGTCCGTCAACCTCCAGCATCTCCTGCAGCGCTTGGCGGTAGGGCACCGGCGGCTCGATGCGCACGATGTCGTCAACACCATGCTTCTTTGTCAGTTCGATGAAGCGCGCATCGTCGCCTGTGGCTCGCAGGATGACGGACAACGACGCATGACTCGCCCTGCCATCTGCTTTCAGCTTCGAAATCGCTTCGAAGAATGCCGACGGATTGCGGCCTTCCGCGTACAGGACACCGCTGTGCAGCAGGGTGACCGGCTTTTCGCACGTAAGACTCGCCGCAGCAATGACGCCCATGCCGGCAAAGCCTTCCTCGTCATAGCCGTTTTCGATGACCACGAATTTATCGCGCGGCAGAGCCGGAAAACGCACCCTGTACGCATTCAGTGCGCTTTGCGTGGTGAAGATAGCTTTGCGGCAATGCGTTATGGTCTGTTTTTCTATCCACGCGTAGATATTGCGTTGCCAGCGACTGGACGGATGTGCGGGCTGCAGCATGGGATCACGGAAATCCGCAACCCAAGGAATGCCTGTCAGGCGATGCAAGGTAAGGCCGATCAGGTGCGATGTGGCGATGGGAAAAGTTGACCAAATCACCGCCGGCTTATGCCTGCGGATCAGCGACAGTCCGACCGGCACTGCGAAGAACCACCATGACATCCAGCGGTCGGGCAAAGCGAGCAACTCCGGGTAGCGGCCGAACAAGCCTAGATGACGTTTGGCGTCGAGGGAAAAGGCTCGCCTGACCGTTAGCGAGGCGGGAACGCTTTTCAGTTGCGATGGGTTCTTCTCTCCATAGGCAATGGGTTGAGCAGACAGAACCAGCGGCTGCCATCCAAGGTTGCCGAGGTGCTTGGAGAAGCTCAGTGTGCGCTGGATCCCGCTGCTACCAGCCTGCGGCGGAAAATGAAATGCGATGATCAGGGCGCGATTACTCATGGAATCTACCTCGCCATCCAGTGCAGCAGGCGAAGCCCAAACAGGCCCGGTGTCGCATCCCAAGGGCGGCTGCGCGGCAATTGGAAAAAGTCCTGTTTCCCCGTCACGGCACCCATGTCGGTAGTAAAGGCAGCGCTGTACCCGGCTTCTTTCGCCATCCGTGCATGCCGCTCGTTGAAGTCCATCCCGACTTTGCCGTTCGGGTAAGCAAACATGCGTACCGGCTTTCCGGTGATGGCTTCGAGTTGGTGCTTGCCTGCTTCGATCTCTTGGCGTGCCGCATCGTCATCCAGCTGGGAGAGAATGGGGTGAGAGACGGTATGCCCGCCGATATCGACCCCTTCGTGCGCCAGATTTCTCACCAACTGCGGAGTGAGCATCAGATCGTGCGAAGCGCGGCAGCCGCACATGTTCTCCAGTTTTTCCGTCAGCATGGCGCGTTCTTCCGCGGATACGTATTTGGACAAGGAGGTAAGCCTGTCGATAGCCTGGCGACGGTCAGCCAGGCTGATCAAGGAATGAACGCCCATGCCAATGCCTCGGAGATCTAGCTGGCCTGTCGGCAGCGCCTGCACTGCCTGGATGATCCGGTCGTTCCACATGTTGCCGTTACCGAGATAGCCGCTCGTCACAAACACGGTCGCATGGAGATTCAGTTCTGTGAGGATGGGCAGGGCAAGGTCATGGAAAGACTGGTAACCATCGTCGAACGTGATACACACGACCCGGGGCGGAAGAGAACCAGCCTTAAGTGCCTCAAGTGCTTCGTGCAGTGGCATCACGTTAAAGCAATCGGCTAGCAGCTCCATCTGCCATCGGAAGTCGTTGACGTCCGGATCGAACGTCAGCAGCGGGTCTGCCTTGGCAAGAATCCGGTGATAGTTGATGATGCAAAAGCGCGGATTCTTCCGGTTTTGCCTCGCGATGCGATCGCCTGCGGCGCGAAGAAGCCGTGCGGTGATGCGAGCGGGCTGCTTAACGTGCGTCATGCGGCGCCTCCCGAGAAAAATTCACCGGCCTGCCCGGTACTGCAGCAAGCGCATCCATGATGCGCGCCACATTCGCGTTCCAGTTCCTTTCGCGGATGACTGTCTCACGGCAGCGGGCGCCGAGGCGTTGTGCGAGCGTTTCATCTTCCAGTAACCGGGACAGCGCGGCGCGCAGGGCGGTGACGCTGCGCTTCTCGAAAACGATACCGTGCACACCGTCGCTGATGGCGTCCAGAATCGGAACATAGTCGGGTGCGATGACAGGAACGCCAAGCGCCATGTATTCGAAGATCTTCATCGGCGAACCGTAATCGTTCGAGTCCGGCATCACGCCGACATGGAAAGAGGACATCACCTGAGGCAGCTCCTGATGCTTCTTGCGGCCTCCGAAGATCACGCGCCCGGATAGCGAGCGGCGCGCAACTAGAGAACGGATATGGTCGAGCTCCGGGCCGTCCCCGATCAGCAGGACCTGCGAGTCCGGAAATCGATCCGCAATGCCGGCATAGGCTTCGATAAGAAGATCCAGGCCATGCCAGGGATAAAAGCCGCCAACAAAGCCAATCGTCTTCTTGCCAGATGCCGCTTTCGCAGCTGCGGGTACAAACTTTCTCGGATCCGCCCCGTTCGGCAGCACCAGGATTTTTTCTTCCGGAATGCCGAAGTCGTTCATGAGTTCTTTTTTGAGCGTGGTGGACACCGGCGTGAGCAGCGTGGCGCCTTTGAATATCCAGCGGTCGATGACATGCGCCAGCGGCTTCAGCAAGCGGCTGCGACGACGTACCAGCGGGCTGCGCGATGTGTAGTTCACTTCGATGACAAGCGGCAGCTTCGCGATCCGTGCAAGCAGCAGTCCCGTTATGCTGAATACCGCGTAGCGTTCGAAGACAAGCTGATAGCCGGATAAGCCGTGCCGCGCAATGCGCCACAGCGCCAATGCGTTATAGGCAATCTCGAGGAGTTCAAAGATCAGTTCGGGCGAGTGTCTGCTTGCAAATGCAAACAGCGCATTGCGCTGGCCGCCATGCGATGGCGCGGATGTCCCATGCTGGATGGATGCACGCTCCAAGCCTTTGGGAGACAGCATGTCCACCTCGATGCCCGCGTCCTCGAATGCGTGCACAATGCCCAGAATGTGCACCTGCTCTGCGCCGCCATCCTGTGTCCTGTGCAGGTACAGAACCTTGCCTTTGATCGGAGCTGTCACGATCTCCTGCCTCCCGAGCGCCGGAAGATATCGATATGTCCGCGGGTTGTTGCGTCCCAGCTGAACTGTTCCGCATACTGCCGCGTCGCGCTGCGGTCGGGGTATTTCCTGCGAAGAAGCTTGACTGCATCCGCGACGCCACGTACGGAGCGTTCCTCCATCAGGATTCCGGCTGCCGGAGCGGCAACGACTTCGGGCGTACCCCAGACCTTGCTGGCGACAACCGGCGTGCCGCAGGCCATCGATTCCAGCAGTACGTTGGCCCAGCCCTCGCGGCTGGATGCGAGTATCAGGGAATCCGCTGCTCCGTAATAGGTTCTGAGCTGCGGCTGCGGAAGCAATCCAAGGAAGCGGACGCGGTCAGCTACGCCCAGTTCGACTGCAAGCGCTTCCAGCGCAGCCCGTTCGGGACCGTGTCCCGCAATCAGGAGATCGACATCCGGCAGCTCCGCAAGGGCGCCGATCGCCAGGTCATGCCCTTTGTGCGTAACCAGATTTCCTACCGATAGCAGGGTAAATCGATCGAGCTTCAATTCCTTGCGCGCTGCTTCGCGATCGATCGGCTGGAACAGGTGCAGGTCCACGCCGCTGCGTACGGTAACTACGCGGCTTGCATCGGCGCCCAAATCGACCAACGCGCGATTCAGCGCATCGCAGACAGTCATGGAAAATGCGGATTGCTCGGCTGCCCAGCGGATCATCTTTCGCGGCACGCGGTATTGCGGGATGAAACTGATGTCGGTACCGTGTGCGGTAATGACGACCGGCTTGTTGAAGTACTTGCCCAGCATCGCCGCGGCAACGCCGTCCGGGTAAAAGTAATGTGCATCGATGACGTCGAAGTCGTAGCCTTCATCGATGATGCGGCCGATGACGGGCTTGACCGCATTTGCCATCAGCAAGGGAGTGACATTCATCCCGAGCTTGGGGATCACCGGGTAACGCGGATGGACCACATCACACCCATGCCGGCGGTCGGTGCGCGGTGCGCGCGCGAAATCAGCATAGCGCCCGAAGCGCGCATTCCGGAACGGAAACCACGGGACCGGCGCGACGACACGCGACCGGACTTGCCCGGATTCGACAAGATTGCGCAAACGAGTTTCGATGAAGATCCCGTTATTCGGCTGCGCCCTGTTCGGGAACATGGTGGTGAATATCAATATGTTCATGGCGTCGTCCACTGATTTCGGATAGGCCTGAGAAGGATGCGGCTGCTTACAATTTCACGCATTGCCTCGCCTCTCGTTGGTGCGTGACCTTGCTGGAATACAGCTGGTCATAGAGGTACATGTACGATGCCATCGTGGCAGAGATACTGTATTTGGCCTGCACCATGGCACGCGCATCAGCACCATGGCGCAATGCCAGGCGGGGGTTCCTGACGTAGAACTCAATTGCCGATGCCAGCGCCTTCGGATTCGAAGGCGGCACCAGGGTGCCGGTCGCGCCATCGGTCACCACCTCCGGAATGCCGCCAACTCTCGTGGCTACCACCGGCAGACCGCTGGACATGGCTTCAAGCAGGGCGACAGGCGTTCCTTCGGCGATCGAGGGTAGTGCGAATACGGAAAAAGTGCGCAGGAGGTCTGGGATGTCGGTACGTGCGCCGGGCAGCCAGACTGAATCTGCGATACCCGCATCGCTTACCTGTTTCCTGATTGCTGGCAGCAGAGGGCCATCGCCGACGATGACGAGCTTGAGCCGAGATTGAAGATCCGGCATGGATTGGCGCAGAAGAATGAAGGCATCGACTAGCGCCCGATGATTCTTCACCTCTTGCATACGACCTACTGTTCCAATGACAAAATCACCCTGTCGTGCTTCTTCCTCTGCTGCGCTTTTTGGGTGAGCGGCGAAAACGCCCGTGTCGATTCCATTCGCGACCAGCACATTCTTCTCGTCCGGTATGCCAACCGCGGCTTTCAGCCAGTGCTGCAGGTCACCGGAAACCGCAACGTAATAGTCGATGAAGGGAACGAGCAGGCGGCGCAGCAGATTGTGCTTTCGGTTCCTGCCTTCAGGGTCGCTGGCATCGCGGCCGTGTTCTGCATGAACGCGAATCGGCACGCCGCAGAGCGCGGCAGTGAACGAATACTCGATTGCGGCCAGGTTGTACGTGTGCAGAATGTCTGGCCGCAAGCTGCGCAGCAGCTTCCAGAGCCTGAAGTGCGTTCCGAGGTCCAATCCGGGCTTCTTGTTCAGCGAGAACAGCGTGACATCGCGTTTGGTTAGCTTGTCAGAAAAAGATGTGTAGTCGGTCAGGCAGACGATCGCGTGCCGGTATTTATCTGCCGGCATGCGATTGATGTACTCTACGAGCAGGGTTTCGAGCCCCCCAAAGTCCAATCGGTAGATCAGGTGAACGACTAAAGGCGGCATGGTCATCGGGACAAAGCTCGGTTCTTGTTGTGGGCCAGCGTGGCTTCCAGCGACGCCATGTTCTCTGCCAGAAAATGACGCATTGCCAGCCGAGCTTCTTCCGGATTGGTGGTGTAGGGAGCAAACACCATCAGCGCCGCCCCGTCATCGCCGCGCAACATCAGTTTTTCCTGTGCCTGCAACAGTTTTCCGGCGTAGTCGCTGGTCAGGAATTTGCCGCCGATCCAATACCACGACCAGACCAGGAAAGGTCCTGACATTGCCTGAATCCGTGCTTCGCGCACTTCAAGAGCATGCTCTCCGATATGCTCGCGCCGGTGCTCGGCACCGACCTGCATCCAGCGCTTCTCTTTTTCATGTACGAGCCGGTTCGATGAGCCGATCAATGTCGAACCCTGTCGCTGGTTTCGATAGAACCGAATGGATACGCCGACCTGTTCTTTCCCACTCTGGAAGAAGCGATGCAGTTCCGCATTGGCAGAGACGAAACCAGGCTGCCAGTCTGTGAACGGGGATGTTTCTTGCCAGCGCGCCGAGAAGCTGTCCAGTTGCGCCGGTTTTGCATTGAATGCAGCCTGCTCGACATGGTTTGCATACCAGGGCCAGAAGGTCAGACATGCTATTGCCAGGATCGTGGCCGTTTGTGTGGATACGGAAGCAGGTTCTTCGTGGACGGCCTGATTCACAGCTTCGGGCACTTCCTGCAGCTTATCTTCGCGCCAGTAGTTGCCGATCCAGAACATCAGGAACATGACGATGCCAAAGAACACCCAGCCATACACCAGATGATCGACGCCGGCAGCCAGTTTGTTATCGCTCAGGTGGCCGATCATCACGATCAGGTAGGCGCGCAGTCCGTTTGCGAGAATGGGTACGGCGATGGATAGAAGGATGAACAGGATGCGCCGCGTGAGCGAACGGTAGCTCAGGTAGGCGTACAGGCAGCCGAGCGTGAAGGATGAAATCAGGTAGCGCACGCCGCTGCAGGCTTCGACCACGGACCAGCTGCCGGAAGGAATTTCAAAATTCGTGCCGTTGCGCAGCACCGGAATGCCGGTCGCCTGCAGCGCTGCTACGGTGAAGTCGGCGGTGAAATCGATCAGCGGCGGGACAAAGATGTCGCCGAACGGCACTGCCAGCAGCAGGAAGAACAGCGGAAAAGCCATCGACCGCGTCATTTCGGCGCCCAGTATGGTAAGCGCGGTGAGCGGCACCATTGCGACAAATGCATATTGCCGCACGACCTGCACATCACCCAGTTCGGCCAGCAACCATGCCATGCCGCTCGCGGCGAGCAACAGCAAACCGGGCCAATAGGGGGCAGGCGTGATATATGCGAGAGCCTGGCGGCGCTGCCAGATCAACCACAAGCTGATCGGGACGATGATGTAGCCATGCGCATAGGTTTCCGAGCTGTTCCAGAGAGAGACGATGGAACGTGCGGTGTCCGCATAGATAATGAAGAGCGCCAGCAGCGCTGTGCCAAGAGCGAGGCGAGCCGAGACGGCCGGCATCCACGTCAGGCCGATGCGGGTGGAATTCACGTTTGCTCCCCCGCCATCGCAGGCTCTCGTGATGGATTGGAAGTGGAGGCCTTGGACGGTACGGCCGGTTGAGCTTCAAGCAGCTCGTCGAGCTTCGCCAGATTGCTGCTCCAGCCGTAACGAGCAACGACCTTGGTACGTGCGGCGCGACCGATTTCCGGAGCGGAAGCCGACAGGAGCGCGCAAACCGCATTGACGAACTGCTGCTCATTTTCAGCGAGAACAATCTCTCGTCCGGGATCCGCATCAATCCCTTCCTTGGCCGCTGCAGAGACTACGACCGGTTTGCCCATTGCCATCGCCTCCAGAACCTTGTTCTGAATGCCGCGTGCAATACGCAGCGGCGCAACGACTACACGGGCATGTGCGATATAGGGGCGGACGTCGGCTACAGTTCCGGTGACCCTCACGCCCGGCAGCTTGGCCAGCGCCTTGACCTGTTCGTTGGGGCGCGCACCGACGATGTAGAAAGCCGCGCGGGGAACGCGCACGCGAATGGCATGCAACACTTTCTCGCAGAACCATTGAACGGCATCTGCATTTGGCCAGTAGTCCATGGCTCCTGTGAATACGACCGCAGCTTCGTTCGATGGATAGGGATTCCTGTATCCACGTTCGGGTGAAAAGAAATCGGTATCCACACCGTTACTGAAGTAGCCGACCTTGTCCGCGCACTCCGGCGCATGCTGGCGGAACAGCGTCGCCTCCGCATGCGAAACGAACATCGCGGCATCGAAGCTGGCTGCAACCTCACGCTCGTAGCGCAGCAGCGTTCTGCTTTCGCGGCGATACAGCCAGTTCATCGGCCACAACTTTTTCTCTGCGTACTGTGCCCACTTGTCGGAATCGACGTCGACAAAATCGATAACGCGACGTGCGTTTCCGATGGTCTCTGCATATTGCGCCATCGCAGAGGAGAACACGACCACCCGGCTGATCGGGAAGGTGTTGAGCACCTTCCTGATCCATATCTGCATGCCGGCGTCGCGGTAGTAGTCGATTGTCATCGGGCGTGCGGCGGGCAGCGCGCGAAGGCTGCGCAGTTTTGCCGAAAATGGCTGCAGGCGCGCGAAATGCGTGTCCAGACACATGCGATTGACGGTTTCCATGTGCCGCCAATCATCGGGATCGTCGATGAAGGTGCCGAGATGTACATGGAAACGCTGCGCCAGATGCTTTAGCAGATGGTATGAGCGGATCTTGTCGCCCTTGTTGGGCGGGTAGGGCATCCGATGGACGAGAAGGAGCAGATGTTTCACCGCCTTACCCCAGGTTCCGGACAATGTGGGGGCCAATCGTATTTGCCATCGCCAGCGGCATGCGTTGCCACAACTTGATGAACAGCTGATATTTCGGATTCAGCGGATTGGTATCCGGCACTGATTTTGCCCGGTGCAACTGATATGCGTAGTGCAGCGGTTGCGGTACGAAGCCCCAGTTTTTCTTGAAGTCGTATGCGCCGGTACCAAGCTTGCTGCGTCCGAAGTCGAAGATTCTGTACTTGCGTTCGCAGGCGCGGCGCATCAACTCCCAGTACATGAAATCATTACCGGCCAGGTTCCGCGCTTCGTCTGTACCGCCACCGTAATAGGGCAGCACCTCGTCGCGGAAATAGAAGCTCAACACGCTGCTGACGGTCCGGCCATCTTTGACGATCGTCAGAATCTCGCAGTCGTCGGCAAAGATCTGCTTGAGGAGCCGGAAGTAATTTTTCGAAAAAACCGGCGTGCCAAGGCGATGCACGCTGGTAGAGTACGCGAAGAAGAAGCGCTCCACGTCCTGGTCGATTTCGCTGCGCAGTCCTGCCTTGATTCCCTTGCGTACCATTGCACGCTGCTTGCGCGGGATGGCAAGCATGTTTTTTTCCTCGTCAGGGTCGATCTCCTTGCGGAAGGTTACATAGAGATCCTTGGTGGCCCAGGACGGCAGCAGTTGCTGCTGTCGGAGGTTCCGGTATTCCAGGTGACCGACATTCAGCCTAGAAGCGAGTAGCTGGGCCTCGCGGTTCAGTGCATCCCGTGCCTCGTCGTTGACGGCCGCGATGCCGCCATAAACGCAGAATGGCAGGGAAATCAGCGCATGTCCGAAGAAAAGACTCTTTATTTCCGCCAGTGGAAGGACGCCCTCGATTCGTCCGGCAGACTCGGCATACAGGAACCAGGTTTTGTGCCCGAATGCCTGTTCGATCACGGTCTTCCATCCCGCGCGGTGAAAAAAGGACGCCTCGGGGCAGTCCATGACAAACGCATCCCATCTTTTCTCATGGTCCGGCTCCAGTGTGCGGATAACCGGCGCGGCATGCTGGGACTGGGCCAGGACAGGGCGCAGCTTGGGTTCGATAATTGCGTTCAATTTTTCACCAGGAAGATTTCATCCATGCGCCCCCAGAGAAAGTCTCGTGTAAGAGCCTTGATACGTGATTCCATGCGATGAAGATTCACGTAATGCCGGAATCGGGTTTTCATGCCGACGTCGTGTATGCGCGGCTGCCCGGGATCAATTTCCCAAGGGTGGAAATAGAAAATTCCCGGCTGCCCATCCTTCTCGTTGACTTGTCGGAGCAACCAGCGCGATACCGCATAGGGGAAAAAGCGGAAATAGCCTCCACCGCTCGATGGCAGGTTCTTTTTCAGGAGCCGCACCGTCGTCAAGGGCAGCTCAAGAAGCCCGTTTTTGCCCCTTGGATAAAAAGCGAAACGCGGTGCATCCGGCATGCCGTAATGGTCATGATGGATCGGATAAATACTGGAGCTGTATCGATAACCTGCCTCAAGCAGGCGATCCAATGCCCAGAGGTTGTCTTTGCCGATCGAAAAACTCGGAGCCCGGTAGCCTGCCACCGGCTGACCGCCAATGTCCTCCAGCAGCGCCTTGCTGCTGCGGATGTCGTCTTCGAATTGTTCGGTGCTTTGGTCGGAGGCGCGTAAATGGGCATAACCATGGCTGGCGAGCTCATGCCCATGATCGACGATGCGCTTGACCATCGTCGGGTAACGCTCTGCGATCCAGCCGAGCGTGAAGAACGTTGCCTTGATGTTCCCTTCCTCCAGTAACGCGAGAATACGATCGACGTTCGCTTCTACCCGGCAGTTCAGCGAAGGCCAGCTCTCACGCGGGATATGGGGAGCCAATGCGGAAACCTGGAAGTAATCTTCCACGTCGATAGTCATGGCGTTGCGTATCGGACCAGGCATCGTCTGCTTCTCGTAGGCGAAAGAGTGATGTTTAGTGCTTGAGCCCATGCTTCATCGATTCGCGGATCGTTTGGGCGATTCGCGTCGACGCATGTCCGTCCCACAATTCCGGTATCCGTCCCGCCTTGCCTTCACCGCGCATCACGCTGTCGAAGGTGGCAAGAATCTTGTCGGGGTCCTGCCCCGCAAGGGTGTTGGTTCCTTCATCGACCGTGATCGGCCGCTCGGTATTGTTCCGAAGCGTGATGCAAGGCACGCCGAGTGCGGTCGTCTCTTCCTGCACGCCGCCGGAGTCAGTGAGAACGACACGCGCATCCTTCATGAGGCCGAGCATTTCGAGATAGCCCAGCGGCGGCGTGGGCAGTATGCGCGGCGTGTGTAGCAAATCGGTCAGGCTTTCTTTCTCTATCATCGCGCACGTGCGTGGATGCATCGGGAATATCAGCGGCAGGGATGAGCTGATTCTGGCAACGGTCTTGAGCAGCGTGCGCAGTACTTTGGGATCATCCACATTTGACGGCCGATGCAGTGTAAGAACGCCATATTCGCCCACACCATCAGGGAATTCGTTTCGTTTTGCCTGCTTTACGATGCGCGAGACCGGAATCGCGTTCTTCAGGTTGCGATGCAGCGTATCGATCATCACGTTGCCGGCAAAATGGATACGGCTTGCATCAACGCCTTCGCGCAACAGATTCTCCCGGCCGCTCTTCTCGGTGGTGAACAGAAGGTCGGAAATCTGATCGGTAAGAATGCGATTGATCTCTTCCGGCATCGCACGGTCGAAGCTGCGCAGGCCGGCCTCGACATGAATCACCGGGATCTGCTTCTTTGCCGCGACCAGGGCGCACGCCAGGGTTGAATTGACGTCGCCGACGACGAGAACAGCAGATGGCCGGCGTTCATCGACGACCGGTTCGAAGCGGCGCATCACATCGGCCGTCTGTGCTGCATGGGTGCCCGAACCGACCTCGAGATTGGCATCCGGCCTGGGAATGCCGAGCGCTTCGAAATACTGGTGGTTCATCGCCGAGTCGTAATGCTGACCGGTATGCACGAGGCTCGTTGCAATCTCCGGAGCCGTGTCCCGCAGGGCAGCCATGATTGGCGCCATCTTCATCAGATTTGGACGGGCTCCGATGACGCAAAGGATGCTATGCGGATTGTTGAAGGAAATTGTGGGCATCGTTATCAGCAGATTCCTTGTTGTCTTAAATCAGAAAGAGATCATCCGGGGCGGCGAGTGACGCGTCACATAACAGAGTCCGGAAGGAGCGGTAAAACAGGCGGTTCTTTAGTGCCTTAGCATCGAAACCGACTGTAGGTTTTGTTTGTGCGCCCGACTCTCTCGTTCTAATCGCGTAGTGAGAAGGCGGGCTTGTTACAGTCTTGGCTTTTGCCGCTGTTGGCCGGAAACGCGTACTGCAGAACGGGCAATGTCGGATATTGACGAAGCAGCGGGGCTATCTGTGGCAGCGAAGGAATACATATGGACTTCTCCCTTGAAGTATGTGGCCCCAGTCCTTGTTTTCGTCTGCAGATATTCCAGAACCATACCGCGCGAAAAATATTTTTATGACCATGGCTAACTGAAGTTATTTTGCGAGCCTCGCTCAAAGCGGTATTGATAAGTAACAAAACATTTAATACTCGCAACATTGCTTGGTAGGCATTTCTTCTGATTTTTGAAGCGATTCCCACGAAACTCGTTCGTGTCGCCTGCAGCGCGAAGTGAGCCGATTCACCAATGGCTTCGCTAATCGGAAACTTCGAATTCCTTTTGCATGTCGGCTATCACAGCATTGACTTCGTTTTCACTGAATGCCTGAATCTCTTCGAGATAGCCCATCAGGAAAAGGCGATCGCAAAGAGAATTGATTCTTCGCGGGATGCCGCCTGTGTAACCATGAATGGTGTTGAAGGCCTCGGTGTTTAGCGAAGGACGCCCCTGCCAACCCGCCATGCATAGGCGATGCTCAATATAGGCCCGGGTCTCCGGGCAAGTCATGGGGCCGAGATGGTACGTCGCGAGCACGCGCTGACGAAGCTGCTCCATGTCGGGGCTTAGCATTGTTCGCCTGAATTCGGGCTGGCCAAGCAGGAATGTCTGCAGCAGGCATTTGTCTTCACTCTGGAAGTTGGACAGCATGCGGAGCTCTTCCACGACGCGGGGCGTAAGGTTCTGGGCCTCATCCACCACAAGCAACGTGCGTTTGCCCTGCCTTTCGCACTGTCGCAGGAAGGTTTCAAGCCGTGTCAGCAAGGTCGCCTTGCTGGCGTTCTCGAATGGCAGGCCGAAGGATGCGGCTACCATGCGCAGGATGTCGTCGGGGTCAAGGTGAGTGTTGACGATTTGCGCTGCGACGATGGTCGATTCCAGTTTGCGGAACAGGTTCCTCATCAGTGTGGTCTTGCCAGCGCCGACTTCGCCGGTCACAACGATAAAACCTTCGCCATGCGACAGGCCGTATTCGAGATAGGCCATCGCGCGCGTATGGCCTTTGCTGCCGTAGAAGAAATGCGGGTCCGGTTTCAGTTGAAACGGCTTGGCATGAAGGCCGTAATACGATTCGTACATGGATTGCCTGCGTCGGTCAGAAATTCATCGAGAGGAAGGCGGTAATGGCGTTTTCCCGGATATCGGCGCGGCCGAGATTGGTCTTCTGCTCAAGCCGGCGCAACTCGACGCCTCCCGACACTTTCGGCTGGAATTGCCGGGTCAGACCAATCGACAGCGTCCTCTGCTCATCCTTTCGGTCTGTCGTGCGCGAGGTGACGCGGCTGTATCCGGCGCCGACATTGGCGTGCGTGCGTGAAGTGATGCGCCAGTTCCATGACGCCTGAGCACCGACCTGCTTTGTTTCGCCCTCCAGAATGCCTGGCACCACGGCATTCGTTTCCTGCGGCGACTGGGGTTCGCGCACGGTCCGGAACAGGCCGAACACCAGCGTATTCCGCGCACCGGTGACAGCCATCGATGCCTGTATGCTTTTCTGCAGGAAGACGCGATTGGTAAAGCTGTTGACAGGCTGGGACAGCGTGGACGCGAGTCCCATTTCACGAATGAACGCATCAACGAACTGCTGGCGTACTGCCGGGTCGGGAATGCTGGCGCTCCACAGTTGATTCAGAAAGGCGGATGTGTCGATCGTTACCGGCACCTGGAACTGCGAGCGCGCGGTGGTGATGTCTTCGTGATAGCCAAGCGTCCAGGCGGTGCCACGAGTGCGATGGCTGGCAGCGAGCGAGAACGTATTGCCGAAATAGCGTTTTCCCGCGCTTGCGGTGATGTCCGTTCTTTCCGTCGGCATCCACGACGCACCGAGAGACCAGAATGCGCCCTCCGGCTTTTCATCCATAGAAACGTAACTGTGCTTTTCATAGCCAGTGGTGGCATTCAGGCTGACTCGCGGCGAGAGCAGATAGCGAAGGCTGCCGGACAGGGTGCGCATATCGACTGGCGCGCTGTTGTCATAGTCGATTCTCTGATCGTCATACTGCAAGCTCCAATTGATCGTCCTAAAGGCAGGCCCGCTGTCCATGCGCAGCGATATCCGGTCGGATTGGCTATCGAGCAGGCCGCCACCCGCATCCGTATTGACCGAATCATATGTGTAACGCAATTCAGTCGATGCGGTGCTGCCGAAGCGATGCCGCAAATACGGACTGAGACTGTAGGTTCTGACCTCCGCGCGATTGTCCGTGGGGTTGCCGCGCTCGGCCACTTGCGGGCCGAAGGCTGAAATATTCTGTGGACTGAGCGAAGCTCTCCCATCAACGAAAAACAGCTTGTCGAGCAATTCGGCATTGGCTGCGGCGCTGAGCTGGTGGAGGGTGGTACTGCCGCCATCGCGCGCATACTCGAAATGGCGCAGCGCGTACATTGCGTTCAACTTCAGGCGCTGGCCTTCTCCGCTCACTGCAATCCGTGGCGAGACCTCGGTTACGAAATCGCTTTTTTCTGCTCCGGCAGATGCAAGTCCGAGATTGTCGGTATAGGTTTCCTTGAGATCGATGCCGGGTAATATCCGCCATTCGGCAGCGCCGGAATGGGGCGGCAGAACCAGTGCCGCAGAGGCGACGGTCCAGGCAACCGGAAACGCGAAGCGGCGGCCCGTCTTGGTTCGGAAGTTTTTAGCCATAGTAGGAACTGTAGTTCTCGCCATCGGCAAACCCCCGACTCTTGTTATAGACCAGGCTGACGTTCGGGCATGCACTAATCTTGCGCAATGCATCCTTGAGAGCGTTCTGCGTGGTCTTTTCCGCCTCTACGACAACGACAATCTGTCCCATCTGGCTTGCAAGAACCCGTGCTTCGCTCGTAAGCAGCAATGGCGGAGAATCGAAAATGATGATCCGGTCCGGATAGCGCCTCGCGATCTGATCGAGCAGATTGCTCATGTTCTGGCTTGCCAGCAGCTCGGTCGCATGTTTGTGATTTTTTCCGGCCGGAAGAACGCTGAGAGCTTCAACATTGGTCTTGACCATGACATCGGCGATGTCAAGCGTGCCGTCGATAAGAACGTCCATCAAGCCGGCATCCGCATGCAGGCCAAGCGTCTGCAGCACGGAAGGGCGCGCTGCGTCCGCATCGACCAGCAGAACGGTATGGTCCATTTCCATCGCAATGCTCATTGCGAGGTTGATGGCGCAGAATGTCTTGCCTTCCCCGGGCAATGAGCTGGTTACCATGATCAGGTTGCCGTGGTTGCCGGACGCCGGATTGTGAAGCGCATTCTTGATAAGCGGACGCTTGATGAAGCGGAATTCCTCGGAAACCAGGGTTCGCCCGCCGTTCGGCGTCACCATGCCCAGTCTGTGCAATTGGGCGAGATTGATCTCCTGTTTCGGCGATAAGCGAGGGTGGTTGTCCGCAACCTGTTCCGGGCGTTCCTCTGGCGCGGAGACTGGCGCACTTGCCACCTCCCGCAACTGCGGTTCGATATGCGCTCGCGGTACAACGTCCTTGTGCTCCTGGCCAAGCCGTTTGGCAGCCTTTTCTATTATGCTCACGGTTTCTCCCTGACCGAATTCGAATCTCTGCTGTCGTTCTTGTCTTTCAGTTTCCTAAACGGATACCTGTTTTAGGCCGTCAACAGCATCCTCGCCATCAAGCCGCCAAATGTCAGGAACAGGAGGACGGACGATAGGCCGAACGCATACATCCCCTTTGCCTGTCTCTGCTTCTCCGTTGCCGTCCACTGCATCGAAACGGTGCCCAGCACTGGCAGGCCGGTTGACTCCCGCAAGCTGTGCTGGGTCAGGAAGGTCGGGCGGATCATGTTTGCGAGGAATGCGGCAGCGATACCTGCGAGCAAGGCGCCTGCGAACAACAGGGAAAATAGACGTACGCGATCCGGCCCGGTAGGCGTCATCGGCACCATCGGCGGATCGACCACCCGGAACGTCATCATTTCCGTGGTCGCGGTCAGGTCACCGGACAGCTTTGCTGCCTCGCGCCGCCCGAGGAGCTTTTCGTATTGCTCCTTGTTGATCTGATAGTCGCGATTGAGCTGGGACAGTTGCGCTTCCAGTTCCGGAATCGCATTGTTCATCGTCTTGAGGCGATTGACGCGGGATGCGTACTCTTCCACGCGGGCGTTCATGGACGCAACCTTGGCTTCGGCTGCCGATAAAGCGACGTTGAGCTGCTGCAACATCGGGCTGTAGCTGGCGCCCGGGTCGGGACTGTATTTTTTTTGTTTCGCCTCTTCCACCTTGCGCGCTTCGAGTTGGGTGATCAGGCGCTTCGTCGAGACGATGTCCGGATGCTGGTCCGTGAACTGCGTCTGCAGGGAGTCCAGATTCTTGTGCAGCGTCTGGATGCGGGCATCGAGTTCGGGGTTCACCAGTGCCAATGCGGTGGAAGCGTCCTGCGGATTGGGAGCTTCGCCGGTAATCTGCCGTCTGATGGCATTGCGCGCCTGCTCTGCTTCGCGCAATTCCAGTCTCGCCTGATTCAGGCTTTCGGATGTGTCAATTAGCTTGGTTCCATAATCGACGCCTTGTGCCGACAGCATGCCGCCGTTCTTCAGCTTGAATTCCTTGAGTGCGTTTTCTGCGGCAATCAGCTTTTCCTCATAGTTTTTGATCTGCTCATCAATGAAGAGGACGGCTTTTTCGGATTCCTTCTTCTTGTCTCCGAAACTGCCTTCGACAAAGATGGTAAGCAGGGACTGCACGACATCCTTGGCCAGCTTCGGCTTTTCATTGCTGTAGGTGATGGTGTAGATGTTGTCCCGCACCGTGCCTGCGAGCTTGATTTCCTTCGCCAGTTCCTCGACGAGCTCCTCATGCTCCTTGATGGTCTTGGCCTTGATATCAAGATCCACCATCCGCACAAGCCTTTCCATGTTCGGGCGGCTCAACAGAGTACGGTTCATGATGGCGACCTGCTGCTCCACGTTCGGGATATTCGTCATTCCCGACAGTAGTGGCTTGAGGATGCTTTGGGTATCGACAAATACCCTGGCGGATGCCTGATAGCTGTCAGGCAGGAGATAGATCGTCATGCCACCCGCGACAAACACCATCCATGCCGTCACGATGGCAAACCAACGGTATTTCCAGATTCCTTTTAAATGGGAAACGAGCTGGGCGAGTTGTTCTTCCATCTTGGTGAGCGCTCCGGAGTGGTTGCTGTAGCATTTCGCGACGGCAATGTTTCTGGTTGATTCTTGAGCTCACCAAGGTTACTTGTATCCAAATTGTAAGAATTGATGTTTGTCAACGGAACAATGGCAGCGTCATCCCGAGCGATTTCGCCCGTGTGCTGCGAAAAGAGGGGCATTCCAACATGCCCCTCCGCATAAGAAAAGCGATAGATCTCAAGCCTTACTGTTACGGCGGGAGAAGCGGACTCCCAGCAGGCCCAAGCCCATCAATGCCAGCGTGGCAGGCTCCGGTAATGGCGGCAAGCTGCCTTGATCCAGCAGCGCGTAGTGAATGGTGCCGCCGAAATGCAACACTTCACCGATACCGTCTCCCCAGAACTGGACAGTCGTGAAGTCCCCGGTATCGTCAAATGCCGCCACGAAAACCCCGGCGCCGCCGTTGGTCAGAAAACCGTCACCGAAAACCGCGGAATGAGCGACCAGGATCGGTGCGCCGTTGTCGAAGGAAATGTATAGATCCGAGGGCTGACAACAGGTAGCCCAGTCCCCTACCTCAAAGCCGATTGCATTGATGGGAGCGTTGAACGTCAGCGTCACGCCGCTCTCTTTTGCTCCAATACCTGAAGAGCCATAAGGATTGATGCTTACGACATCGCCGCTGGTGGTGCGATTGGGCGAAGAGTTGTACAAGCTATAGACAGACGGGTTCATATAACTGCCATCGTTCTGGGCGAGCGTGTAGTCGGGCCGGACGATGTTGTTTCCAGAAGGCAGGTTGTTCCAGTTGTCATGCGTGGCGCTGCCGCCTGCCGCTACAACCGTACTATTGAAATTGGCCAGCCCTCCGTCAAAATCGTTATAGACCGTTAGAACGGTTGCACTTGCTGCACTGGCCGCTAGCGTCAGGGCTGCCGCGAGCAGTGTGGAAAGGAGTTTGGAAATTTTCATTGTTTTCTCTTTAAAAAGTAGGCACTCAAATAAGAAGTGGATGATCCACATAATCGTTTTGCAACAAATGTGCCAATGAAATATTTCTAATGAAAACAATGCTTTGTAAGAAGAAAATATTGTGTCGATGGATTTCTGTAAAAAAACCTGACGCTGCGAAGTGAAGACGAAGAAAGGAAGTCGCGAATAGGTAGGGAGAGCAATTTCTAGTTTTAATGCACTGAGACCTTCCATTCAGCATTTGCTAAACTGAGCCATCCTGTCGCAGAAAGACATCCGCATATCTCCATTCTTGTCAGGTGCGATTCGTTCGCCGCTCTTTTGATCGCTCGCATGCATAAAAAACAGCGGCTCGAAGGCCGCTGTCAATGCAAGTTAAATCTATTTTTTGCTCAGGCAGAGCGGCGCCGTTTTGCGAGGCCGCCAAAACCCAACAGGCCTGCACCGAGGAGCAGTAATGTTGCAGGCTCGGGAACGGCTGCGACAACGCTTTCAACCCGGATCACCAAATCCTGGAAGTCTCTGTCGCCGACAGAATCCTCGAATCCGATCACCCAGTTCGTGCCGTTAACGCCGGCTCCACGATAAGCCAGAGAATAGGCATTGCCTCCATTCAGCTGATCAGCGGTGTAGAAATTGTTGCCGCCTGTTCCAGGGCCGCTGAGGAAGAAGCCGAAGCTCGACCACGGAATGCCTGTAAATGCACCTTCAACCACATCTCCAGGATTGCCGCCAATCCGGACGATAACGCCGGAATCCGCGTCGGTCCAAGCAATTGTTGCGCGCGTGCCGAGGCTTGCGGTGCCGTTGAAGAGAGTGCGTGTAACGACAGAGCTGGTGTCCGTGCCTGCCCAGAGACCCAGGCTATTTGTGCCGGCATTGGCCGAGAATTCAAAAGACAGCACCGGGGTGACAGTGGGGAATACCGGACTGGATGAACCCCACATGCCAGCACTCTGCTGATCATTGATGGCGCTGACACTGCCAGGCGTAAACACTTGGTCAAGAATCTGCTGCATTGTCGTTTCGGCGCTGAGGCCGATCGGGATCGGCCGCGCATTATTGGCATTGATCGGGGCGGCGAATGCATTCGCTCCCATCACCAGGCCTGCAGCGAGGCCTAAAGCGGGAAGCAGTTTTTTAAGTCTCATAATCAAATACTCCAAAAGAAAGGGAAGGGCCGAATTCAAAGTCATTCACTACTTATCTGGAAATCGTTAGGAATTTCCGGGAACTACGCCTTCACCTTGGCAATATGTATGCCATCTTGCCAACTTTTAGTAAAAACAAAGGCTTAGAGGCGAAAAAGAGATGAGGCAGGTGTCGAACTTGTGGTGTTTGTAAATTAATTCGACACCTGCTTATTTGAGCCTTATAACTGCTGCAGCAAGGCACGCGCTTCGGCGATCTTCAAGAAATCCTTTCCGGTTGCAAGCAATTGTTCGAGCTCCTTGCGCGCTTGCGCTTTATCGCCTGATTTGACCAGCCCGAGCACGAAGTGATAACGAATGTCCATCGCGTCCGGCGCGAGCGATGCGGCCTTTTGCAGGAGCGGCAGGCCGCGCGTTATGTTTTCTTGCTCGACCAGTATCCATCCGAGCGTATCGAGAACAGCTGGATTGTCTGCATCGATCTGGTGGGCTTTTTCCGCGTATTCGAGCGCCTGGGGCTTCTTTTCCTGATGGTAGGCCCACGCCAAGTTGTTGAGTGCAGGGACGTTCTTCGGGTCATGCTGTATCACGATCTGGAAACGCTTGGCGGCGGCGGCATGCCGTCCGCTCATCAGGTGAACCGTTGCGAGATACAACTGGGCGGGCGTATCGCTCGGATGCTCATCGAGCCATTTGGTCAGGCGGGAGTCGGCTTCCTTCTCTTTGCCAGACTGGCTGAGCGAGGCATGCAATTTCACGAGAAGTGCGCCGTTCTTGTTAAGTGCGAAAGCCCGCTCATAAGCCGGGGTTGCCGATGCTGGCTTCTTTTGCGCCATCAGCACATCGCCTTCCAGTACATGGCCGGCAGGCGATTTTTCATGCTGCCGCTGAATCAGCTTGGCGATGGATAGCGCTTGTGCATGATTACCCTTGCCGACTTCCAGCCCGGCTTGTGCAAGCTGCGCTTCAAGATAATCCGGTTTCAAGGAGAGCGCCTTCTTTAAGGCGCCTGCAGCCGCAGGCTGATTCTGCATAGCCATGTGAAGCGTGGCGATACGATAATGGACCTGAGCGGAGTCGGGACTCAGCAACGCCAGCTTGCCATAGCTGTCCAGTGCAGCAGCCCGATCGTTATTGGCGAGCTGGACTTGTGCGAGGGCGCCGAGCGCTTCCGGATTGCCGGGGTGAGCTACCTGAACTTTTTGTGCGAGGACAAGAGCCTTCTGCTTCTGATCCACACGAACATAGTGTGCCGCCAGAAGCAGGGCAGGCTGGAGCGCATCCGGATTCTCGCTGCTGGCACGTTCGAGCCAGACGGTGGCTTCGTCCTGTTTTCCTTGCGACAGCGCGATGCCGGCAATGCCTGCCATGGCTTGTGCATTCTTTTTGTCGATTTCCAAGAGTGCTTGGAACCGCTTCTTCGCCGACTCCGGTTTTTTCTCCTGCATGTCGAGCTGAGCCAGATTGGTGATGGCGGGGAAGTTCCCCGGCTGCACGGAGAGAGCACGCTCAAAGCTCGCGCGCGCGGCAGAGACATCCTTTTTGGCCAAGTGGACGGCGCCTTTTAAATTGTGAACATGCGGGTCCTTGGGTTGGGCTTCCTCCAGCGTCTTCACTACGGCAAGTGCCTTGTCATAGTTTTTCTGGCGAAGATGAGTCAGGACCAGCATGAAGCCGGCTTGCGGCGATTTGGGGTCCAGACTGATCGCCTTTTCGAGTTCCGCAGCGGCGCGCGCATTGTCGCCTTGTTCCATCTGGCTTCTGCCAAGCGCTGTATGGATCATCGCATTCTGCGGCGCGAGCGTGCTCGCCTTCTCGAAGTACTCGGCTGCCTTCTTGAAGTCTTTCGCCTGCATGTGGGATTCCCCCGCAAGCACAAGCAATTGCATATCCTTCGCCGCTTCAGCTGGTGCGTCGGCAAGGACGCTGACAGCACGCTGCGTATCGCCGTTCTTGAGCAACGTGGTCGCCAGCAGTTTTCGCGCGAACAGATCGCCCGGGTTTTTTTCCAGGTATTTCCTCAAATGCTGTTCGGCCTGCTGAGTTGCGCCGAGATCGAATTGCACCGCGCCGGCCAGCAACACGCTCGGCATATGGTCCGGGGCCGCACGCAAGACTTGCTGCAACGATTCCATCGCAGCGGTGAAGTTGCGTTGCCTGAAGTCGAGCAGGGCCTGCGTGTAATGAACCATCAGGCCGTTCGGGCTGGCCTTTCGTGCAACGGCAATATCCGCCTTCGCATCATCGAATTTGCCCATGCCGATTTCGATGGAAGCTTTTGCAATGCGCGCTGCTGCATGGTCTGTTTTTAACTGAAGCACCTGGCTGTAGGCGGCTAGCGCGGAATCGGTCTTCCCTTGAGCGCGTGACAGATCGCCTTTAAAGAGCCATGCGTCGATATTCGTCGGATTTTTTTCAACTGCCTGCTCGGACAATTTCGTCGCGGTTTCAATGTCTTTTTCGGCGACAGCATGCTTGGCCAGGCCAACCAGCGCTTCGGGATGATCGGGGTTGTTCTTGCGTGCGCGCTCAAACGCATCCCTTGCTTGTGCTTGTTGGCCGAGCCCTAGATAGGCACTGCCGCGCAAGATGGATATTTCGGGATCGTCTTGCGTCAGCGACTGAGTCTCATCCAGAACTTTCTGGAACTGGCCTTGCATGAGCAATGCCTTTGCCAATGCCGGCAGGGCTCTGGCCGCGCTTACGCCGAGGCTGATGGCTTTGCGGAGCTCCTTTTCAGCGGACTGCGGATCGCCTGTATCGCTATAGAGCGTACCCAGCAAATAGCGTGCCTCATGGTCCTCCGGATTTTCCTGCAGCACGTTCTTCAGCTGAATGATCGCGGCTTTGTTGTCCCCTTTCTGCTTGTATTGCGTGGCATCGTCCATCAGCTTCTGCGCGGTTGCCTGTTGACTGCAACCGGACAGCGCCGCGGAAAACAGAATCGCCCCTGACGCCATCGCGATGGCAGCTGATTTTCTATTCTGGATGAGTGGCATGCCTTTGTCCTTTTTATTTGTACCTGTCCCTGAGATGTGCTGATACCGCTGGCGACATGAGCCTGTTTTTATCACCGGAATCAAAGTGCTATTTCGGGCTTCTTGTTAATGCCACATGCGCGTATCGGGAAATGAGTTTATGCGAGGCATGGGCGTGCAATGCGGCCGGAAACGTTTCCGTTGAGATTCATCAAGGCATGGGCGTAACGGAGGGCAATACTTGCGGCATGGCCGTTTGGCAACTTTTGAATGGCCGCCAACGTCTAACCATAATGCCAATATCGATTTGTCGTTCTCAGGGAGATTCCAATTGAACGGGTTGTATGCCTATGCCGTGACATGGCTGAAATGCCTCGGGCTCAGTCTTTCGTTTTCCATCATCGCGGGATGCGCCGCCACTTCTCACTCACCGGTTACAGAGGTGCAGAAAGAAGATTACCGGCATGAATACCGGATCGGCCCGGGCGACAACGTCATCATTTCGGTCTGGCGTCATCCGGAAGTGTCGCTGACGATTCCCGTCAGACCGGATGGAAAGATCACTACACCGCTGGTGGAGGATTTGCCGGCTAGCGGGAAGACCTCCACCGAGCTGGCGCGCGACATTGAAAAGGCGCTGGCGAAATATATTCAGGATCCGGTTGTGACGGTTACCGTGACTGGCTTTGTCGGCCCCTATGGCGAGCAGATTCGCGTCATCGGACAAGCGGCCAAACCGCAGGCGCTGCCATATCGCGAAGGCATGTCACTGATGGATGTGCTGATTGCGGTAGGCGGGCTGACCGAATTCGCCTCCGGTAACAAGGCGAGCATCATTCGTTCCGTCAGCGGCCAGCAGCAGAAGCTCGCCGTGCGGCTGCATGACCTGATACGCGACGGAGACATATCCGCGAACATGCCCATGCGCCCGGGAGATATTCTGGTCATCCCCGAGAGCTTCTTCTAACGTGAAGGATTTTGGAGTGACGATGCGCCCCTCCTGCAAAGGAGGGGCGCTTTCCTTTTTGATGGAGCCGCATTGATCATGCGGCCGGTTGATTAGCCTGCCAGCTTTTTCTTCAGCAGTTCGGTCAGTTGCGCTGGGTTTGCCTTCCCCTTCGTGGCCTTCATTGCTTGACCGATAATCGAATTGAATGCCTTCTCCTTGCCGGAGCGGTATTCCTCGACCGATTTGGCATTGGCAGCCAGGACCTCATCCACGATTTTTTCCAGTGCGCCGCTGTCTGAAATCTGCTTCAGACCCTTGGCTTCGATGATGTCGTCGGCCAGCGTCGTCTTGTCGGACGGCGCTTCCCACATTGCGGCGAACACTTCCTTCGCGATCTTGTTGGAGATGGTGCCGTCTGCGATACGCTGCAGCAGAAGCGCGAGCTGTTCCGCTTTAACCGGTGCGTCGGCGATATCAACACCTGCACGATTCAGCGTGGAAGATACATCGCCCATCAGCCAGTTCGCGGCCGGTTTTGCCTGCTCCTTGCCTGCCTTCGCCACGACGGCCTCGAAGTAGGATGCCATTGCCTTCGATTGCGTCAGCACCGCCGCGTCGTATTCCGGCAGGCCGTAGTCCTTCACGAAGCGCTCGCGCATTGCGCCGGGCAACTCCGGCATCGATGCCTTCACGCGCTCAATCCACCCCTGCGCAATCACCAGTGGCGGCAGGTCGGGGTCGGGGAAGTAACGATAATCCTGCGCGTCTTCCTTGCTGCGCATCGAGCGTGTTTCCTTGCGGTCCGGATCGTACAGGCGGGTTTCCTGCACCACCGTGCCGCCGTCCTCGATCAGTTCGATCTGGCGCCGCACTTCGTAATTGATCGCTTCTTCGAGGAAGCGGAACGAGTTCAGGTTCTTGATCTCGCAGCGCGTGCCGAATTCCTTCTGGCCGACCGGCCGCACCGACACGTTGGCGTCGCAGCGGAACGAGCCTTCCTGCATGTTGCCGTCGCAGATGCCAAGCCATACGACCAGCGAATGCAGCGCCTTCGCATACGCGACTGCTTCGGCGGCGCTGCGCATGACCGGTTCGGTGACGATTTCCAGCA
>JAEZVM010000359.1 GCA_023420795.1 Pseudomonadota bacterium | reverse complement strand
GGCGGCAGCTCCTGCGCAACCCGCCCTTCGCGAGCCAGATAGCTGCGAACGTCCGCCAGCCAGCGCTGTGTGGCCGCATCCACCGGATAGCGCGGATGCGGCGGTGGGATAAGCACTTCGAAGGATTCCGCTTCCACCGCCTGCGGCGGCCGCTCGGCGATGATTCCGTTGATCATCTCGGCATCCGCTACCGACTTTGCGATCGCACCGATCCCCAGCATGCGTTCCTGCCACGGCTCTTCGGTGAACGGGAAATGTCCCTGCTGCGAGACCTGCCTGTTGCCGGAGCGGAAGCCGACCACGCCGTTGAAATGTGCCGGAAATCGAATCGACCCACCGATATCGGAACCCAGTCCAACCGCCGCGCCGCCAATCGCAATCAGCGCGGCTTCACCGCCACTCGATCCGCCGGTGGTGCGTGTTATGTCCCACGGGTTGTTGCTGCGTCCGTACAACTTGTTTTCGGTTTCCTGGCAAAAGCACAGCGTCGGCGTATTGGTCTTGCCGAGGATGATCGCGCCCTCCCGTTTCAGCTTCGCGACCACCGGTGCATCCTGCGTCGCCCGATGATCGCGGCGGTGCAGCAGGCCGCCGGTGGTTTTCATGCCCGCCACATCGAACGCTTCCTTGATCGAGATAGGCACGCCGAAGAGGCGGCCTGCACCTCGCCCCTGCGTGCGCATCGCATCCGCTTTCCGCGCCTCGTCGCGCGCCGCGCCGAAGCGGTCTTCCACGAGGCAGTTCAGCTTCCGGTTTGCATGCTGCAGATGTTCGATATAGGCGTTGGTCGCCTCAACGGAGGAGAGGCGGCCGCCTCTGATGCTTTCGCCCAGCGTGGCGGCATCCATGTCGAGAATGGAAGGACGCATGTATGTCTCCTGCAAGCTTTTATAGATATGTTGCCAACATACCATTTCCTATTAACAGCTCGCATGGAGAAATAGCAATATCCTGTCGCGTCCGAGCAGTTTGTCAGTGGCCGTCCCGATCGTCGCCGTCTCCACCGAGGTAACGCGGGTCCGGCGCGACATAGGCCTCCACCCGATGATCGAGCATGCCGGGAGGCGCCACCCTATTCAGCTCGAACATGCCGACGCCGCGCGCGACGTTGAAAGTCCACGCAAAGGATTTGTCACCGACGACGAACTTCACGATGTCGCCTCCGGTGACATTGACCCATTTGGTATCCGGCGTGATCACGATCGTCTGCGTGGCGGCCTCCGGTGGCGCCGGATCGCCCAGCAGCGCAATGGGCCGCTCGGGAGGCCGCCCCGCACATGCGCCCAACAGGAAGCACGCAAAGAGTTGAACGAAAAACCGCTGCATGCACTCCTCCTCTAAAGATTCGTGATTTGGACCCTGCCAATGCCGCTGTTCGCCGGGTCGCGTCCAATCGCACGGGGAAGAACTCACTGACTCAGCAAGGTGTGCCCATGCTCTTGCATGTCGAAAGCCGACCGGGGCTCCACGGCGATATCGAGCCCACTGCATTCCAGCTTGGAGGGCAACGTATCGAGGTGCTGCAAATCATCGACCGATGGATTGCCATCGACCACAGTTACTTCAAGATTGAGGCGAGTGATCGCGGCTTGTATATCCTGCGCTTCACAGCGGCAGAAAGGCAGTGGGAACTGACACTGTTTCAAGCACCGTCAGCCTAGCTGCCTGAATCAACGCCTCCATCCGTGTCCATGTCCGCGGCCATGGAACCCATGCCCTCGGTGGCGATGCCCATGCCGGCCTCCGCTCCGGTAACTCAGCCCGAAGCTAAAGTGCACTGGTGGCCCGGCATAGACAGGCGGACCATACACAGGTGCCGGCACCGCATAGCCGGGGGCGACCGCATAAGGCTGGCTGTAATACGGCACGGGAGCGTAAACGCCGTACGGTTGCTCATACGGCGCAACGACAGTGCAGCCGGACAGCATTGCGATCAGAAAGACTGGAATGGGAAGGCGTTTCATGGAAACCTCGTCGGCTACAAGACTTGGATGCGTCTATTGCTCCAAGGTTCGTCTCACGCCGCCGCGGACTTTCAGGTCAGTCCGGGGCCGACTACGCCCCGCAGCCTTGAATCGAATTGCAACCGTGCGTGCGTCGCCGGATAGCGCCGGTCCTTGTAGGAGAAACCGGCCACTTTTAGAGAAGCGCCATCGAAGGTCTCGCAGTCCTCTCGCAGCGTATAGGTAATTTCCATCATCTCCCCGCTGGCGGCGACGCGCTTCGAATCGCGGTCATCCGGTAAGGCGATCAACGTTCCCTGTGGTGTAACGATGCTGATTTGCCCGATCGCATGTTCCGCGTCCTTCGGTGCTCTGATGTGCAGATAGGAGACCTGCTTATTGACGAAGCCGACCGGCATGGCGGGCGGGAATGGAATGAACACCGAAGTCATCATGGTGGCGATCTTAGTCGGGCAGGAGAATTCGAGTGTCAGGGGCAGATCGTCGTGCGGCTTCAGCACGAGCCGCGGCTCTTCCACCCCGGCATTCTCCCCGGAAAATCGCACCGCCTCCTCGGTGCCGGTTGCAGTCACGACAGCGCAGCCCGACAGCAAAAGCGCCAATGCAGAAATCAAGTTGCCGCTCATGATCACACCTCCTGCAAATGCGAATGGGAGACACGAGCAGCAGACAAGCACTGTTCGTGTCTGCGTGTACTTCAGAGAGGGTGCAGGAGTCATGCCAGAGCAAGCCCTTTCTTGGCCGCTCGAAATAATCGCTCCTTAGCAAGAACGCCCATATACGCAGCCGGTAACCAACGTTCTCTCCAGCTTCTTTTATCCGCTTGCCACGTTCTCTCTGTTCACTTTGCATGAGGAATCGAGCGTCGAGGTTTTTTACAGCACAACCCCCTCCGTTAGGCCTTCGCTTTGTAAGCAATTGTTTCAAAACCGCTTTTCACAGCGGCACGCGACTTGCTTATTCATTGCCGCACGAAAAGCAAATGCCCCTCCGGAATAATTGTCCGAATCAAAAGGAGAAGTCGAATGAAGCTGTTGAAGAAGATGCTGTCTGCGGTAATCCTTGCCGGTGCCATGGCCATTCCCGCGATTTCAAGCGCCGCCGTGATCGTTGATGTCTTCAATCCTCATCCCGACGTTGAAATCACCAGCTACAACTCGCCCTACACCTATACACATAATCTTCTGACTCACGGGTATGTGCCCGGAACTCCCATCACCTCCGGCACGATCGACATCGTGCTCAAGGACGATCTCGATCTGCTGGGCTCGGAAACAGTCAGCTTCTTCTTCGACAACCTCTTCAGCGGCTCCGTATCCCACGTTCCTCCATCCATTTTCGGAAGTCCGAGCACATATGCTTTCTCGCTCACGACTTCGCTGCTGACTGACGGCCTGCTGAATATCTCCCTCAGCGTAGGCTGCAACGGTTCGATCTTCGGTCACTGCATCTTTCCGCAGGACGTCATATTCGCCAAGTCCACACTCACCGCTGACGTCAGCGAAGTACCGGAACCTGCTACCCTGGGCATTCTCGGCTTCGGCCTGCTGGGGCTTGCAGGAGCACGCCGCCGCAGGAAATGAGTCGCACTGAGAACGCGCAGTGTCCAAACAAAAAGGCTTCCGGTCAGGAAGCCTTTTTCACGCCAAAATAAAGCAGACACTTCGCTGCGACGCACAATAGATGTTGTGCCGGTGACCTCTCCCTTGAGAAGAAAACCAAGGCTGCTTCACCTTATCTGCGCATCCGATCGATTTGTAGCTGAAATTGATCCTGCTCCGCACGCTGTTTCAATTGTTGTCGCTTCATCCGGATATCCAGCTCCAGCCGCTGTTGCTGCAGGTCGCGTTGAGCCTGCATTTGCAGGAGCTGAATCTGTGTCTGCTGCGACTGCGTCTGTGCGGCAATTGCATCCCTCTGCTGCTGTTGCGCCATCGTGCTCGTCATGTCCTGAGCCAGGACCGGGGCGAAGCTCATCACCAAAGACAGGCCAAAGACCCACACAAGAGCCAGCACACCGTAGAGAAGACTCTTGTTTGACGGATATGTCATGCTGACTCCTCATTACGCTGACGAATCATGTCTCTTAGATACCATCGCATGCACATCGTTCTCCCCCTCATCGCTGCATCTGCGCACGCTACCTCCGATTTAACCCATAA
>JAEZVM010000346.1 GCA_023420795.1 Pseudomonadota bacterium | reverse complement strand
GGCGACGGTTCCATGCGTCAGCTGGCGCCGATTTCGCCGGCAATCCATCTCGGTGCCAACAAGGTGCTGGTGATCGGCGCGGGGCGGCTGACGGAACCGGAGCGCGAGGTCACGGAAGCCGCTCGGTATCCGACACTCGCGCAGATCGGCGGCCATGCGATGTCCAGCATTTTCCTCGACAGCCTCGCTGTCGATATCGAGCGCATGACGCGGATTAATCTGACCTTATCGGTGCTGACCGAGGAGCAGCGTGCGAGAACACCGCTGCGACCAATCGATACGCTCATTATCGCGCCGTCGGAGCGGCTGGACGAGATAGCCAGCCGCCATGTGCATAGCCTTCCGGCGCCGATCAGGATGCTGCTGGGCGCAATCGGCGCAACCGAGGTCAGCGGCGCAGCATTGGCGTCGTACCTGCTGTTTGAATCCGGCTATACGACGGAGTTGATTGAGCTGGGCCGAAAGGATGCGTTGTCCCGCAAGGAAGACGTTCTTGCATTCTTTGGAGAGGAAAGGCCTGCTGCGGCGCAGCAGGAAGCAATGCTTAGGACTGCCTGACGTTGCATGGCGCCGAAGGCCGCGTGCCGGCCCTCGGTAATCGGGATATCAGTCGTCGTAATGACGGTGATGATGGTGTTTCCAGTGATGGCGCTTGACCTTCCTGTACCGGGGCTCCTCGACATAGTATTGCGGTCCGTACTGCACAACGGTCGCCGGCCGAACGTAAAGCGGTTGCGGCTGCACATAGACGACAGGCGGCGCATAGATACGCGGCGCCGGCTGGTACGAGCCGACGGTGATCGACCAGTTGACTTCGGGATGCCCGTTTGCCATCGCAAAAGGTGCGGTCAGCGCGAGGACTGCCGTAGCGATCAGGCGGGAAGTGGAAAGGGCGAGGTTCTTGCTCATGAGGTTCTCCTTGAGGTTCTGTCATACATTAAACGTCAACAGCCGCTCAAGTGACTACCTGCAATTTTTCAAACGCCAGTAAATATTGCAACAATTTGTGAGCCTTCCAGCATGGCACGGGAGCAGCTTTCTTTTGTTGTTAAAAAATCATTGAATTTGATGCCAAAAAATAGAACCGGTCATCGAATCTGCCATTGATACGCTTGCCTGTCGTATGACAAGCAGTTACCCTACAGCATCACCATACTGATACCGTTGTTATTTAGATCAAAAGAGCTGATTGTCGAAATTGAACGCCAATTTACTGAAAAACTGGTTCTTCTTCCTTGCCGCCTTATTCCTGTCGTTTAATGTTTTGGCAAAAGGAGCGGTGCCACTCGGCACAATCCCGACGGAAGCGCTGCCAAAGGAGGCGCGACAGACGCTCGACTTGATCAAGAAGGGCGGACCGTTTCCCTATGCGAAGGACGGTACGGTTTTTCGGAACTATGAAGGGGTTTTACCCAAGCAAAAGCGCGGGTATTATCACGAATTTACGGTAAGGACTCCCGGCGTCCGCCATCGTGGCGCGCGACGCATTGTTACTGGCGGAGAGCCGGCGTCGTCGGGGGAATACTATTACACCGACGACCACTATGCGACTTTCAGGCGCATCAAAGAGTAATGAAATGCGAATCGAGTCACCGGGCAGGGAAACTGCAATGTTAATTGCGCGAGCAGAGGAAAATATGAGCTTGTTCAGAACAGTGCCGCCCAATGTCGTGCAATCGATTCGTGCATTCCGGGTAACCGATTTGCAAGAAGAAGCGGCACGCTTGGGCCAGCATTTTCTGTATGCATATTGCGCGGAAGCGACCACCAAGCAACAGGTGCTTGGACGCATCGCCACGTCCTTTCATTTCCCTAAGCATTTTGGCAAGAACTTCGATGCGCTCGGCGACTGTCTGACCGATCTCGCATACAAAGCTGGTCCCCAACCAGGCTTTCTCGTGGTGCTTGAGCAATTGCCGAACACGCCGAAGTTCGACAAGGAAGCGCGCGAAATCCTGCTGGACGTATTCCGCGATGCAGCGGATTTCTGGGCTGAAAAGAAAGTAGCATTCCGCGTCTTCTATTCATTCCAGTAATTGTCTTGCAATTTCCATCCGAGGAAGGCCGACCTCCGGGTCGGCTTTTTTATTTCTGCCGTACGGTAAAATGCGCGCCATGAAAAATATCGTCATCCTGATTTCCGGGCGGGGCAGCAACATGCAAGCCATCGTCCGCGCCGCCAAGAATGAACAATGGTCCTGCAAGATCGCCGCCGTGATCAGCAACCGGGCCGATGCCGAAGGACTGACATTTGCAGCGGAACAGGGTATTCCGACCGCTGTGGTCGTGAGCAAGGAGTATCCGACTCGGGAAGCCTTTGATGCGGCATTGCGCGTTGCCATCGATCGATTCTCTCCTGACTTGGTGGTGCTGGCCGGCTTCATGCGCATTCTCACGCCCGCATTCGTCGAGCATTACGCCGGCCGCATGCTCAATATTCACCCGTCGCTGCTGCCGAGTTTTCCGGGTCTGGCGACGCACCGCCAGGCTCTGGCCGCTGGCGTCAAGGTGCATGGAGCGACGGTGCATTTCGTGACGGCCGAACTCGATCATGGGCCGATCGTCGATCAGGCGGCAGTCCCGGTCCTGTCCGGTGATACCGAATCCACATTGGCCGAGCGTGTGCTGGTGCAGGAACATCTTATTTATCCGCGTGCGGTCCGCTGGTTTGTCGAAGACAGGCTGGCTATCGACAACGGCCTGGTTCGTGTAACCGCTGCATAAGCTAGCCGCCTTAATCTGAAAGAATTACCATGAGATTGCATCCTGCAGTCGTGAGTCACGCCGAGGAAGTTTTGCGTGAAGTATTACGCTTCACCGGCCCGTCGGACGCGATCCTGTCCCGTTATTTCCGCGAGCATCCGAAGCTCGGCTCGCGTGAGCGCAATGCCGTTGCCGAAGGTGTCTATGCGGTCCTGCGCAATAAGCTGGCTTACGCAAGCTTCTCCGAATCCGGCTCCGGCCCGGCAATGCGTCGTCTGACTCTGCTCGGCCTCGCCGATGCGGTGGGCATCGATGCGATCGCTGGCCTGTCGCCCGAGGAAGCCGAGTGGCTGCAGCGCATTGGCCAGATCGACCGTGGCAGCCTGCCGTTGGCATTGCGCGCCAACCTGCCTGCATGGCTGCTTGACAAGCTGGTTGCGCGCGATGGCGAGGCAGCGACGCTTGAACTGGCCGAAGCCTTGAACCGGCCGGCACCGCTCGATTTGCGCGTCAACGCACTCAAGGCCAAGCGCGACGAAGTGATCGCTCAACTGGCTACCGCACCGATCCAGTGCGAACCGACGCCGTATGCGCCGCTAGGCATCCGGGTGAAGAAAAAACCGTCATTGCAAAATCTTCCGCTGTTCAAGGATGGCGCGATCGAAGTGCAGGACGAAGGGAGCCAGCTGCTCGCACATCTCGTTGCGCCCAAGCGCGGCGAAATGGTGGTGGATTTCTGCGCCGGAGCCGGCGGAAAGACGCTGGCGCTAGGCGCGGCGATGCGCAACACCGGTCGTCTCTACGCATTCGACGTTTCCGAGAAGCGCCTCTCCAAGCTCAAGCCACGTCTTGCGCGCAGTGGCCTGTCGAACGTGCATCCGGTGGTGATCGCGCATGAAAATGATGCGAAGGTCAAGCGCCTGGCTGCGAAGATCGACCGCGTGCTGGTCGATGCGCCGTGCAGCGGCCTTGGCACGCTGCGCCGCAACCCCGACATGAAATGGCGCCAGACCCCGGAGTCGGTCGCAGAGCTGAACGCGAAGCAGATCTCCATCCTGTCAAGCGCAGCGCGGCTCGTGAAGCCGGGTGGACGCCTCGTTTATGCGACCTGCAGCCTGCTGGACGAGGAGAATGAAGCAATTGCAGGGCAGTTCCTGAGCACGCATCCGGATTTCACGCTGCTGCCGATGAAGGATGTCCTGCTCGAACAGAAGATCTCGCTCGATATGGAGGACTATCTGAAGCTTCTCCCTCAGATTCACCAAACCGATGGTTTCTTCGCTGCGGTTTTCGAGCGGAAAAAATGATCGGAAGAGCGTGACGCCATACAGCAAATGACGCAGAACCTGCTTGCCAGCCTCGCATCCGATCTGTGGTCCGACCTGCATGATCCGGGCCTGCTATGGCAGCTCGGCGCGTTGGTCGGCAGTCTGGTGCTGGGCTGGCTGGTGGCTCGCACGTTGCGTGCCCGTCTGACTACGCATGATGTGCAACTGCGGGTGATGCGCGTTGGCGTTGAAAGCTTCGTAAGGGTGTTGTGGCCGTTGCTCGCGCTGGCATTCATCGCGATTGCCAGGCTGGTGATCGAACAATGGCATCAGGTGAGCCTGCTCAAGCTTGCGATCCCGCTGGTCGGATCGTTTGCGTTGATCCGACTGGCGTTTCATGTCTTGCGTCGTATTTTTGCTCGCGACGGACAGGCAGGAGGTTTCCTCCTGATGTCCGAAAAGCTGATCGCGACGCTGGTATGGGCAGGCGTAGCACTCTATATCACCGGCGTGTGGCCCGAGCTGATCCAGTATCTCGATGAGACGCTGATTCCGATCGGCCGGCACAAGACTTCGCTGCTGGTCGTGCTTCAGGCGCTTGCTTCGGTCGTCGTCACCCTGCTGCTGGCATTGTGGGGAGCCACACTGCTGGAAGAGCGCCTGATGCGCATGGACGCCATGCACTCATCGCTGCGCGCGGTCATGGCGCGCATGGGGCGTGCGCTGCTGATACTGCTGGCGGTGCTCGTCAGCCTGTCGCTGGTCGGGATCGACCTGACGGTGTTGTCGGTCTTCGGCGGTGCATTGGGCGTGGGACTTGGTCTCGGCCTGCAGAAGATCGTCAGCAGCTATGTGTCCGGCTTCATCGTGCTGCTAGAGCGCAGCCTCGCGATCGGCGATGTCGTTACGGTGGATAAGTATTCCGGCAAGGTCACGCAGATCAATACGCGCTACACGATCATACGAAGCGGCGATGGCATCGAAACCGTGGTGCCGAATGAAATGCTGGTATCGGGTACGGTACAGAATTATTCGCTGACCGACCGCACGCTCAAGCTCACGACGCGCATCATTGTCGGCTATCGGACGGATATTGATTTCATCCTGCGGTTGCTGGAGCAAACCGTTGCGCAGGTCGAGTCAGTATCCGCTGAACCGGCGCCGCAGGCGCTTCTGCTGCGTTTCGATGCCGACGGCTTCGAGCTTGAGGTCGGCTTCTGGATTGCCGATATCGAGAACGGCCGCGCGAATGTCCTGTCCGACGTGAACCGGGCGATATGGAAGGTGCTGCAGATGCACCAGATCGAAGTGCCGTACCCGCAGCGCGAAGTCCGGGTACTCAATTTCCCCTCCGACATGACTGCAGCACTGGTGCAAAAGGCGCCGCCAACGGGAAATCCGTAAAGAGCGTACAATCGGCGCGAAAATCGAGCTGTAGCTTCATTCCCCTAGCGAAACAGCCGCTATCACGAACCCGTTTCTTCCGTATCCAGTTCCGGAGCACCAATTGATCGATAACTCAATGTTTGACGCAGTACTTAATTTCCTGTCGAACGGCCTGACCGCCGCGAGCGGCTGGGAAGTGCTGATATATACCCTTGTAGTGACACACATCACTATTGCGGGTGTCACGATTTTCCTGCACCGCTGCCAGGCGCACCGCGCGCTGGACCTGCACGCGATTCCAAGTCACTTCTTCCGCTTCTGGTTGTGGCTGACCACTGGCATGGTGACCAAGGAATGGGCTGCGATCCACCGCAAGCATCACGCCAAGTGCGAAACCGAGGAAGATCCGCACAGCCCGGTCACGCGCGGCATCCGCAAGGTGCTGCTGGAAGGGGCCGAGCTGTATCGCGCCGAATCGAAGAACCCCGAGACGATGCAGAAGTACGGGCACGGCACGCCGGATGACTGGATCGAACGTAACCTCTACACTAAATACAGCGCGCTGGGCATCGTCTTGATGTTGATCATCAACGTGCTGCTGTTCGGGGTGATCGGCCTGACAGTATGGGCGGTGCAGATGCTGTGGATTCCGATTCATGCTGCCGGCGTCATCAATGGCATCGGCCATTACTGGGGTTACCGCAACTACGATTGCACCGACGCCTCCACGAATATTTTCCCGATCGGTATCTGGATCGGCGGCGAAGAGCTGCATAACAATCACCATACTTTCGGCACCTCCGCCAAGTTCTCCACCAAGTGGTATGAGTTCGATATCGGCTGGGGTTACATCCGCATCATGGAAACTCTCGGTCTTGCGAAGGTGAAGAAGGTGGCCCCCGCACCGAAGTTCGACCGTGAAAAGAGGGTGGCGGATTTCGATACGCTGCAGTCGGTGATCACGAACCGCTACGACGTGATGGCC
>JAEZVM010000234.1 GCA_023420795.1 Pseudomonadota bacterium | reverse complement strand
GCACTGCTGATCTTCGATGAGGTGCAATGCGGCATGGGCCGCACCGGCGATCTGTTTGCCTACATGGGCTATGGCGTCGTGCCGGACATCCTGACGTCGGCCAAGGCGTTGGGCAACGGCTATCCGGTCGGCGCGATGCTGACCACCGAAGATGTGGCAAGCGCGTTCACGGTCGGCGCGCACGGAACCACCTTCGGGGGCAATCCGCTGGCGGCGGCGGTCGCGATGAGCGTGGTGCAGACCATCAATACGCCGGTCTTCCTTGAGCGGGTTCGGCAGGCATCGGCGCTGCTGGTGAACAGACTGCAGGCAATCTCGCGCGATTATCCGAAGATGTTCGAGAAGGTACGGGGCAGCGGACTGATGCAGGGCATGGTGTTGGCCGATGCATGGCGCGGCAAGGCGAAGGACATTGCTAAGGCGGCCGAAGCGCAGGGCCTGATGTTGCTGATTGCCGGCCCGGATGTGCTGCGCTTTCTGCCGGCGCTGGTGGTATCGGACGCGCAGATCGACGAAGCCGAACGGTGCCTGCGCCGAGCGCTGGACGCTGTAGTGCAGGCGGTAGCGCCGGCCTGAGCGGAACCGGAAAATGACGATGTTCGTCGTCCGACCCGCCGCCATGCTCGACATTTCTGCGCTCGAAGCACTGACGGCAGACACGCCCGGCGTGCATACGTTGCCAAGAACGCGCGCGACGATAGTACAGGCGGTCGAGCGGTCGATCGCCTCGTTCGCGGCGCGGCCGGACGGGCCGGGCAGGGAATCCTATTTCTTCGCGCTGGAGGCGGAGGGCGGGGCGATTGCCGGCACCGCGACGGTATCCGCGACCGCCGGTGGCGGCGGCACCTTCTTCGCCTTTCGCAACGATGTGCTGAACCAGGTATCGCGCGATCTCGGCATCAGCCATGACGTGCATGTGCTGACCCTGTGCTCCGACCTGACCGGATGCTCGCAGCTGTCCGGCTTCCACGTCCACGCGCGGTACCGGTCGACGCGGGAAGCGGCGCTGCTGTCGCGTGCGCGCCTGCTGTATGCAGCCATCGCGCCGCAGCGCTTCAGCGAGAAATTTTTTGCTGCGATGCCTGGCATCACTGATATGAGTGGCCGCTCCGCGTTCTGGGATGCGATCGGGCGAAAGTTCTTCCGATTGGATTTCCTGGAGGCGGAACGCATGATAGAAGGCGCGCGCAACCGCACGCTGATCGTGGAGATGATGCCGCACCATCCGGTCTATGTGCCGCTGCTGCCGGAGGATGCGCAGGCGGCGATGGGGCAGGGGCATGCGGAAGGCCGGCTGCCATTTTCCATCCTGTCTGAGGAAGGTTTCGAGCCGGGCGATTATGTCGATATCTTCGACGGTGGCCCGGTGCTGCAGGCAAAGAGGAATGCATTGCGCAGCTTCTCCCGCTTGATGAAGCGCACAGCAGCGCATGCACCGCACGACAGCGGCACACCGTCGGGTAACTATCTGGTTGCGACCGCGCGTGAAGAAAACTTCCGCGCGCTGCTGGTGGAATGCGCTGCGCCGGAACTGTCGCAGAGCGTGCCGCTCTCGCCGGACGCGATGCGCCGTCTCGATGTGGTGAGCGGCGAGCCGCTGTTGTGCGTGGAACTGTGAGACCGTCAATGCTGGTGGTGCGTGCAATTAGGGAGCAGGATCTGGAAGGGCTGATGGCGTTGGCCCGGTTGGTCGGCTCCGGCATGACCACACTGAAGCCGGATCGCGTAAAGCTCGGCCAGCGCGTCGAGATTGCCTGCGCATCGTTCGCGGAAAAAATCGCGCCGACGGAGCGCGACTATGTCTTCGTGATGGAGGACACGGCGACCGGCAGGCTGGTCGGCGTGAGTGCGATCAAGGCTGCGGTCGGACTGGACGAGCCGTTCTACAACTACCGCATCGGCACGCTGGTCCATTCCAGCAAGGAGCTGAAAGTGTTCTCGCGCATGGACACTCTGTACCTGTCGAACGACCTGACCGGCTGCGCCGAACTGTGCTCGCTGTTCCTGCATCCGGACTACCGCGTCGGCGCCAACGGCAAGCTGCTGTCCAAGAGCCGCTTCATGTTCATCGCGCAGTATCCGCAGCTATTCCCGGAACGGCTGATCGCCGAAATGCGCGGCTATCAGCGCGCCGACGGCGGATCGCCGTTCTGGGACAGCCTCGGCAACCATTTCTTCCGGATGGACTTCGACCGCGCGGATGAACTCACCAGCCTCGGCCAGAAATCCTTCATCGCCGAACTGATGCCGCGCCATCCGCTCTATGTTGCCTACCTGACGCCGGAAGCGCAGGATGCGATCGGCCGCGTGCATGCGGATACGGAACCGGCGCGCCGGCTGCTGGAGCATGAAGGCATGCATTACGAAGGCTATGTCGATATCTTCGATGCCGGCGCGGTGCTGCAGGCGCGCATCTGCGAACTGCGCGCGTGCCGGGAAAGCGGACTGGTGCGGCTCGATCCGGCGCAGGAAGCACCGAAGGAAGAAAACCCGCTGATGGTGTCGTCCACTGCGATGCAGGATTTTCGCGTGATCGTCGCGCAGGCACAGCCGCAGCGCAGGCGCCTCGCGCTGCCGCGAGAATGGCTGCGCCTGCTTGGCTGCAAGGCGGGCGATACGGTGCGGGCGATGCCGCTGAATCCGAGAAAGGGCGCATATGCATAGCCACTACATCGACGGCAACTGGATCGCGGGCGACGGCGCGCCGATGTCCGCTTGCGACCCGTCCACCGGACAGGAAATCTGGAAAGGCTACGCAGCAGGCGCAGCCGACGTCGATGCTGCCTGCAATGCGGCACGCGCCGCTTTCGGCGCATGGGCCGGGAAACCCGTGGATGAGCGGATCGCGGTATGCATGCGTTTCCGCGATCTTCTGAAGACGCACGCGGAAGAGCTGGCGAACCGGATTTCGCTGGAAGTCGGCAAGCCGCTGTGGGAGTCGCGCATGGAGGTCGCGAGCATGGCGGCCAAGGTCGATATTTCCGTGCAGGCGTATCACGCGCGCACGGGCGAGTCGAAGAGCACGGTCGCTGACGGCGAGGCGCTGCTGCGGCACAGGCCGCATGGTGTGTTCGCGGTGCTCGGTCCCTACAATTTTCCGGGCCACCTGCCGAACGGGCATATCGTGCCGGCGCTTATCGCAGGCAATACGGTCGTATTCAAGCCGAGCGAGCATGCGCCGCAAACCGCGATCCTGAAGGTCGAATTGTGGGAACGGGCCGGCCTGCCGAAAGGCGTATTGAATATGGTGAACGGCGCGCGCGATACCGGCGCCACGCTGGCGGCGCATCCGGAACTGGACGGCATCCTGTTCACCGGCAGCTACCGCGCCGGCGTGCAGTTGCACAGGCAGTTCGCCGGCCGCCCGGACAAGATGCTGGCGCTGGAAATGGGCGGCAACAATCCGCTGGTCGCTTGGGATATCGGCAACATCGATGCGGCGGTGCATCACATCATCTTTTCAGCATTCGTCAGTGCCGGCCAGCGCTGCACTTGTGCGCGCCGCCTGATCGTCGACGACGGGCCGCGCGGGCAGGCATTGCTCGCGCGTCTGGTCGAGGTGTCCGGCAGGATCGCGGTCGGCAGGTTCGACAGCACACCTGCGCCATTCATGGGGCCGGTGATATCCGCTCAGGCAGCCGACATGCTGCTGCAGGCGCAAGCCGATCTCCTGGCGCGCGGCGGCAGAGCATTGCTGGAAATGCGCCGTCTGGAAAGCGGTACAGGCTTCGTCTCGCCCGGCATCGTCGATGTGACCGATGCGCTGGATGTGCCTGATGAAGAATGGTTCGGCCCGCTGCTGCAGGTAACGAGTGTGAGCGGTTTCGATCAGGCGATCCGCGCGGCGAACGCTAGCAGCTACGGCCTCGTCGCCGGCTTGCTGAGTGATGATGAACAACTGTGGCGACGCTTCCTGATCCATGCACGCGCCGGCGTCGTAAACTGGAACCGGCCGACAACCGGTGCCGCCAGCAGCGCGCCGTTCGGCGGCATCGGCAGATCCGGCAACCATCGGCCGAGCGCCTATTACGCCGCCGACTATTGCGCTTATCCGGTCGCGTCGATCCAGAGTGGCGTTCTGGAAATGCCGAAGCATCTGTCGCCGGGCCTCGCGTTCTGATGCTCGCAATGCAAGAGAAATGATGAAAACCGCACGCGAATTCAACTTCGATGGCCTGGTCGGCCCTTCGCACAACTATGCCGGTCTTTCGTTCGGCAACATCGCTTCCTTTAACAACGTCAACAGCGTCGCCAATCCGAAGGAAGCCGCCTTGCAGGGGCTGGCAAAAATGCGTGCGCTCGCACAGCGCGGCTTTGCGCAGGCCTTGCTACCGCCGCAGGACAGGCCGAATTTCCGATTGCTGCGCGCGCTTGGCTTTGACGGCAGCGATGCCGACGTGCTCGCGCGCGCATACAAGGAAGCGCCGGCGCTGCTTGCCAGCGCCTGGTCCGCGTCGCCGATGTGGACCGCGAACGCCGCCACCGTCAGTCCCTCGGCAGATACAGCGGACGGCCGCGTGCATTTCACCGTCGCCAACCTCAACAGCAAGCTGCATCGCTCCCAGGAGCACGAGCAGACCGGGCGCACGTTGCGCGCGCTGTTCGGCGACGAACGGCATTTCGCCGTGCATGATGCGCTGCCGCCGACACCGGCCTTCGGCGATGAAGGCGCTGCCAATCACACCCGGCTGTGTGCGGGGCATGGCGCGACCGGCGTGGAGATGTTTGTCTATGGCCGCATCGAGTTTGATCCCGCCGCGCCGGCGCCGAAGCGATTTCCGGCACGGCAGACGCTGGAAGCCAGCCAGGCAGTCGCGCGCCTGCATGGGCTGAATCCGAAGCGTACGGTGTATGCACAGCAGGATCCGGCAACGATAGACCACGGCGTGTTTCACAACGATGTGATCGCCGTCGGAAACCGCAATGTGCTGTTCTATCACCAGAACGCTTTTCTCACTGAGACGGCAACGCTCGATGGATTGAAAGCGGCGATGGCCGAAGTGCATACGGAACTGCACGCAATGCGGGTGGATGCCAGCGATGTGCCGGTGGCCGATGCGGTATCGAGTTACCTGTTCAACAGCCAGCTAATGTCCAGGCTGGACGGAAAGATGCTGCTCGTCGTGCCGCAGGAATGCCGGGAGAATCCGGCGGTCGCCCGCTATCTGCAGGAACTGCTTGCCGGCGGCGGGCCGATCGCGGAACTTCTCAGCTTCGATTTGCGGCAAAGCATGCGCAACGGCGGCGGCCCTGCATGCCTGCGGCTGCGCGTCGTCCTGACGCCGGAAGAAGCGGCAGCGATGCACCAGGGCGTAATCATGACGGAAGCGCTGTATGCGCAATTGACGGCATGGGTAGAGAGGCATTACCGCGACCGCCTCGCGCCGCAGGATCTGGCCGATCCGGCGCTGGCCGACGAGATACGCACTGCGCTGGACGAACTGACGACGATACTGGGCCTGCCCGGGCTGTACGGATTTCCGTAGGCGTGTAACTTGTCTCACGCGGCGGGCGTCACATCGGCGGACCTGCCGGGTATTGCCATTTCGTCCTGCGTCGAGAAGTCAACGGACGCCCTTGCGCGCTCGCCTTCCCGGATCATGTCGCTTGCCTTCTCCGCGATCATCACCGTCGGCGCATTGGTGTTGCCGCCAATGAGCAGGGGCATGATGGAGGCATCGACCACTCGCAGACCAGGCACGCCATGCACGCGCAATTGCTCATCGACCACCGCCATCGGATCGTTTCCCATCTTGCAGGTGCCGACCGGATGGTAAATTGTTTCCGCACTTTGCCGGATGAAGTCGCGGATGTCCTTGTCTGATTCGCCGTCGATCCTGCAGCCGGCATGCGGCACGAGCCGCTCGCCCCGGTAGTAATCGAAGGCGGGCGCGGCCAGTATCCGGTGCGCCAGTTTCACGCCTCTGACCATGTGCTCCATGTCGTCTGGGTGGGACAGATAGTTGGGAACGATGTCCGGTTTTGCCAGCGGGTCGCGGCTGGCGAGCCGGATCTCGCCGCGGCTCTTCGGGCGGAGGTTGCAGACATGCAGCGAATAGCCTTCGCCCATCAGGAAACGCAGCTGGCGGCCATGATGGGACAGCCGCAAGGGTGTGAAATGAAATTGCAGGTCCGGTATCGGCTCGTTGGGGCTGCTCTTCGCAAACGCGCAGCCTTCCGCCGCATTGCTGGTGTACATGCCGCTCCCGGCCGTGAAATAGCGCATCGTCTCCCAGCCGCTGCGCAGCAGCGTGCGCACGGTAATGCCCCACGACACCCGTCGGGTGCAGGCATGCACCAGGATCACATCCAGATGATCCTGCAGGTTCTTGCCCACGCCGGGAAGATGCATGCGCACCGGGATTCCCGCTTCCTGCAGCGCGGCGCCGTCGCCTATGCCGGACAGCATCAGAAGCTGCGGGCTCTGAACTGCGCCGGCACATAGCACCACCTCGCGCGCGGCTCTCGCCTGTTTGATCATTCCATCATGGCGGTACTCGACGCCCGCCGCGCGGTTGCCCCTGAACAGAATGCGCATCGCATGCGCACCGGTAATGACGGTCAGGTTCGGCCGCTGCAGCGCGGGGCGCAGATAGCCGCGTGCCGTGCTGCAGCGGCGGCCGGCCTTCTGCGTGACCTGGAACAGCCCGATGCCTTCCTGTTCCTCGCCGTTGAAGTCGTCGTTGTAGCGGATTCCTGCCTGTACACCGGCTTCGATGAAGACTTGCGACAGCACGTTCGGACTGCGTACATCCGCTACATTGAGCGGGCCGCCGATGCCATGCCATTCGGAAGGACCGCGCTCCTGATTTTCCGAACGCTTGAAGTAGGGCAGAACGTCATTGAACGACCAGCCCGCGTTGCCGAGAGCGGCCCAGGTATCGTAATCGTGCGGATGGCCGCGCATGTAGCACATCGCATTGGTTGAACTGCTGCCGCCGAGCGTGCGGCCGCGCGGCCAGAACAATTCGCGACCACCCAGCTCAGGCTCGCCGCGCGTCTGGAACTGCCAGTTCAGTACCTTGCTGTGCATCATCCACAAGATACCCATCGGCATATGGATCAGAGGATGGGAATCCGGTGGCCCCGCTTCCAGCAGGCAGACGGAGACCTCGGCATCCTCGGTCAGGCGGGATGCAAGCACGCAGCCGGCGGAACCGCCGCCGACGATGATGTAGTCGAACATGTCCGTCTCCTCGCAAGATCACCCGGAAAACCGCTCCAATCCTCGTCTCTTCTATGGAAGACCTGAATGCATCGTAGGCGCGAACAGCGATCAGTCATCTTTAACGGAACCGAAGCTTGCGATCAGCCAAGTCATTTTCCGGGTGGCGAGCGAATGTAAATAGTCTCGCGAAGCAGGGGTGCCGCGCAGCATGGAACTTGCGGGAAAGGCCGCGCGATCACGCTATGCGCACGGGTTTTGCATGTCTATAATTTTTTCGGGAAAGCCGCCCTGAAATGTGAGCCGCGGCACATCCAACCGGAGGCGTGTATGAGTCCACATTCGCAAGACCTGCGCACCCAAACCTTTGAACGAGTGATCGCGCAGGCGGGCGTTTCGCCGGATGCGCCGATCGCCTCGCTGATCCGCGCGTGGCTGCATTCCATTGAAGAAGAGGACATCGCGGGCATCACGGTCGACAGTCTCGCGCCGCCGCTGTGGGAAGGCTTTTCCCGCCTCGCGAAATGGACGCCGCAGGAAGGTTGCCGCATCGAGCCGGTGAACTATGCGGATGACCGTGGCGGGCATGTCACCGCATTGCTGGTGCTGAACCCGGACATGCCCTTCCTCGTCGACTCTATCGTGATGGCGATGCGCCGGCTGCGCCTGCCGTCGCGTGCGGTGCTCAATGCCGTGCTGGCGGTGCAGCGTTCCGATGACGGCAGCCTGCTGCATGCGGACAGGGCATCCGCCGGCGGCACGCTCGAATCCTATGTGCTGTGCCTGATGGCGGAAGAGCTGCGCGGGAACGATCTGGAGGCGCTGCTTGCTGCCATCCACATGGCGGCAAGCGATGCGGCGACAGTGCACCGCGATGCGCAGGCGCTGCATGCAAAAATGACCGGCATCGCATCCTCAGTTGCGGCACAGGATGCCTCCGGGCAGGAGGTTGCCGCCTTCCTTGAGTGGGCCGGCAACCAGGGCTTCGAGGCATTCGGCTATGCGCGCTATCAGGTGGTTGCCGGCCAGCGCGAACTGGTGCGCGAGCCGGACAGCGCGCTCGGCATACTGGCCGACAAGGCGCATCCCGTCTATGGCAACTGCCTGGCCGGTATTCCCGGCGACTACGACACGCTGGCCGCGCGCAGGAACACGCTGTCGGTGGTGAAGGCCGATGTGCAATCCACGCTGCACCGCGACCAGCAGCTCGACTTCATCGGCGTGCGTGATACCGATAATGCCGGCAAGCTGCTTGGCGAGCATTGCTTCGTCGGACTGTTCTCGCGCGCCGCTGCTGCCAGCACGCTGCAGCAGCAGCCGTTCGCGCGCGGCCGCATCAGGGAAGTGCTGACGCTGGCCGGCGTGCGCCCGGAAGGCTTTCGTGCCGAGAAGTTCCTGGAAATCCTGGAATCGCTGCCGCGCACCGAAGTGATGGAAGCCGATACCGCATGGCTGGCAAGCGTGTGCGGCGCAGTCGTGGCACTGTACAAGCAGCCGCGTGCGAAGGTGTTCGCGCGGCGCGACGTGTATGGTCGTCACCTGAACGTGCTGGTGTACATGCCGCGCGAACAGTACAGCGCGCATCTTTCGGATGCGCTGGCGCACAATCTGCGCAGCATTTCCGGCGCGCGCGACGTGCGCGTGCAGACGCTGGTCGGAGAAGGACCGTTGGCGCGCCTGTATCTGATTGCGAGCGCGGCCAGCATGGCGCTTGAGCTGGACCAGGACATACAGCAGCCGCTGCAGGCAATGCTGGAAGGCTGGTACGGCGCTTTTGACCGGCTGATCGACGATACCGAAAACGCAGCCATGCGCCAGATGCTGCGCAGATTCAGGAGCGTCCTGCCGGCCGACTACATGACCGCTGCTTCGCCTTCGGTCGCCTATCGTGACCTTGCGATGCTGCTCGCCGATCCACAGTCGCCGCGCGTGAGAGTCAGCATCGAAGCCAACGCGGGCGAGACCGCTACCATTCGCCTGCATTCAATCAATAGCGTGCCGGCCCTGTCGCAGATCCTGCCCGCGCTGCACAATGCCGGCGTTTCGATCCAGCGTGAACGCACCTATGCGATTCCAGCATCGGACGGCACGCGCTACTTCGTGTCCAGCCTGTCGGTCGATGCGCAGAGTGCTGCAAAGCTGGTGCAGCCGCAGGTGGCGCAGGCAGCGCGTGAACTGTTCGAGTCGCTGTTCAACGACGAGGCGGAAGACGGGCGCATGAATGCGCTGGTGATCGAGGCAGGCCTACGCATGAAGGAAGTGCAGCTGGTGCGCGCCTATGCGAGCTACTGGCGCCAGGCCGGCTGCCGCTTCAGCCTGCGCTACATGGCCGAGCGGCTGAAAACCCAGCCGGCGCACGTGCGCGCGCTGGTCGAGAACTTCATCGCGCGCTTCGATCCAGCCTCGCCCGGAGACCGGCGCACAGCCGCTACCGCCGAGCTCGGGTCGTTCCGGCAGCGGCTGGCCGATATCAACCACGCGGACACCGAGAACATACTGGCCAGCATTGCCGATCTGATGCTGGCGACGGTGCGCACTTCGTACTTCCAGAGTGCGCAGATGGGCGACACCATCGTCTTCAAGTTTGACAGCAGCCAGCTTGCATTGCTGCCGCAGCCGCGACCCTATCGCGAAATCTATGTGTTCGCGCGCCGCTTCGAGGGCGTGCATCTGCGCGGCGGACCGGTGGCGCGTGGCGGCCTGCGCTGGTCGGACCGGATGGAAGACTACCGCACCGAGGTGCTCGGCCTGGTGAAGGCGCAGATGGTCAAGAACGCAGTCATCGTGCCGGCCGGCGCGAAGGGCGGCTTCATCTGCAAGATGATGCCGAAGGAAGCGGCACGCGAAGTCATCGCGGCGGAAGGGGAGGCGGTATACCGGCTGTTCATCTCCGGCCTGCTGGACGTGACCGACAACCGCGTTCAGGGCGAAATCGTGCGTCCAGTCGATACCGTTTGCTACGACGATGCCGATCCGTATCTCGTGGTCGCCGCCGACAAGGGCACCGCGACCTTCTCCGACATTGCCAACGGCATCGCGCTGCAGCGCGGCTTCTGGCTGGGCGATGCATTTGCATCCGGCGGCTCGGTCGGCTACGACCACAAGAAACTTGGCATCACCGCACGCGGCGCATGGGAAGCCGTCAAGCGCCATTTCTACGAAATCGGCCACTACCTCGGCGTAATACCGATTACCGCAGTGGGCATCGGCGACATGTCGGGCGACGTGTTCGGCAATGGCATGCTGCTGTCGCGGCAGCTGAAGCTGGTGGCGGCATTCGATCATCGGCATATCTTCATCGATCCGACGCCGGATGCGGATACTTCGTTCGACGAGCGCGGCCGCCTGTTCCAGCTGCCGCGCTCGTCGTGGGATGACTACGACAAGAGTCTGATCTCGCCCGGCGGCGGCGTCTGGCCGCGCACCGCGCGCAGCATCCCGCTGTCGCCCGAAGCGCGCGCTGCGCTTGGCGTCGAGGCCGACAGCATGGCGCCGGAAGAGCTGATCCATGCGATCCTGCTGGCGCCGGTCGATCTGCTCTATAACGGCGGCATCGGCACCTATATCAAGGCGTCAACCGAAACCCACGAGCAGGTGAAGGACAGGGCCAACGACGCGATCCGCGCGGACGGCAGGGAACTGCGTTGCAAGGTGGTGACCGAAGGCGGCAACCTTGGCGCGACCCAGGCAGGCCGCATCGAATTCGCGCTGAAGGGCGGTCACATCTTCACCGATGCGATCGACAATTCCGCCGGCGTCGATTGCTCCGACCATGAAGTGAACGTGAAGATCTGGCTCGATGCAGAAGTCAATGCGGGAAAGCTCGGTGCGGAGGCGCGCAACCGGCTGCTAGCCGACATCACGCAGGATATCGTCGCGCTGGTGTTGCGCGACAATGCGCTGCAGACGCACCTGCTGGCGCGCGAGGCGCAGGCCCAGACCGATCCGGCGGTGCTGGACGCATACGCTGCGCTGATCGCCAGCCTGGAAGCGGAAGGCGTGCTGTCACGCAAGCTGGAACAATTGCCGAGCGCCGTCGAACTGACCACGCGCAAGGCGGAAGGCCACGGCCTGACTGCGCCGGAACTGGCGGTGGTGGTTGCGCATGTGAAGAACCGCTACAAGCGCATCTTGGCCGAGCTCGACCTGACCGGGCAGAAATGGGCGAGGGCGCTGCTGGCGCCGTACTTCCCGCGCGCGCTGACCGCCAGCCGCGATGTGCTGGAACATCCGCTGGCGAACGCGATCCTTGCGACCGTGCTCGCCAATGAATCGGTCAACCGCTGCGGGCCGGTGATGATCGGCGAAATCGCGCACCTGTATGGCGTGCAGGAAACCGATGTGATCCGGGCATGGGCGCAGGCCTGGTCGGCATTGAACCTCGCGCCGGTATTCGACACGCTGGATGCCTGTGCGCTGCAAGTACCGCGCGAAGTATCGAGAGCAGTCGATCAGCGCACCCGTTCGCTGCAGAAGGCGATCATCGACGGCATGCTGTCGGTGCCGGACCGGCGATTGCGCGAATCCGATGCGCTGACGGAACTGACGCTGCTGTTCAGCCAGCCGGAGGCAGTGCGCGAACTGGTACCGGCCATCGATTCATCGCTTGCGCTGCAGGGATTGCCGCCGGACTTCGCAGCGGCCTGCCAGTCGGTGGAGGCGATCGAAGGCATCGCCGACTTCCTGTTTGCCGGCCTGGCCGTGCCGCGCCCGGCCGGCATGAACCTGCCGCAATTCCTGAAACTGGGCATGGCGCTGCGCCGCCAGATCGGCATCGATACGCTGGAACGGATACTGATGCAGGCGCAGGCAAGTCCATCGCAGCAGCCCTTGCGCGAGCATGCCCTGCAGGCATTGCGGCGCGCGCAGCAGCGGCTGCTGATGCATGCATTGCAGCAGGCGCCTGTTGCGGTCGCGCCGGCGGAAAATCCGAACGCAACGGTTGATGCGCTGGTCAGCAGGCTGAAGCTGGGCGCACGCACGGCGGAGGCCTCGCAGCAGAATCTGGAGCATGCGGTGCTCGATGTCTGGACATTGTCCGAGGCGGCGTCTTCCGCCACGGATGGCTGCTGAGGCGAAATGAGATGAGCAACTCGCTGCCAGCTCCGGTACATGCCTTCGCTGCAGGAGAGTTCTCGTCGATTGCCGGCAGCTTCGCCGCGGCTGGCTACCAGGTTCACATGCCCGCTCGGGGCATTTTGCAACTGCTGATGCCAGAGTCCTCGCAGCGACACGTGCGCCTGCTGCTGTCGGCTGGCGTCCACGGCGATGAAACCGCGCCGATCGAAATGCTTGCCGATCTGCTGCACAAACTCGCCACGACACCAGGCGCACTTCGGGTGAACTTATTGCTCGTGATAGGCAACCCCTCAGCGATCGGGCAGGGAAGGCGTTTCGTCGAGGCCGACATGAATCGCATGTTTCGCGCGGAACGCGGGGAACTGGCGTCCGCTGCGGAGGCCGGTCGCGCCGACGCCATCATGCAGGCGACGGAGCAATTCTTTCGCGACACGAATACGGAGAAATGGCATTTCGATCTGCACACCGCAATCAGGCCTTCGCTCTATCCGACATTTGCAGTCGTGCCCGATGTGCATCTGCCGGCTCGACGGCAACTGCTGCTTGGCTGGTTTGGCCGGGCCGGCATCGGTGCGGCGATTTTGAGCGCGCCGTCGGCCGGCACATTCAGCGCCTATACCGCCAGCCGCTTTGGCGCGGCGAGCGCCACGGTGGAGCTTGGGCAGATCGGAACGTTCGGCGGAAATGACCTGAGCCGGTTTGCGGATGCACGCGAAGCGCTCGATGCCTTCCTGCGTACCGGGCAGCCGCCCGTGAGCCGGAAACTTCCGGATGTCTTCAGGATCGCGCAGGAAGTCGTCAAGCACAGCGAAGCATTCCGCTTGATGCTTGACCGGGATGTGATGAATTTCACCGCACTGCTGCCGGGCACATTGATCGCCGAGGATGGCGATTTCGAATACCGGGTCGGCCCTGTAACGGAGCATGTGATATTTCCGAATCCGGATGTGCGGGTCGGATTGCGGGCGGGGCTGATGGTGGTGCGCGACCGGAGCGCTTAGTCCTCAATCCTCGTCCAGCAGGCTTTGCAGTTTGCTGCTGATGCGCAGGTATTCCGCTTCGATCACGACCAGCCTTGACGCTGTATTCCCCAGCGAGCCGGCTTTCGCATGCAGTTCCAGCTCCCTGCAGAGCGCGGAAAGCTCGGTTGCTCCGATCGACATGCTGCTTCCGCTCAGCACATGCGCGACGCTCGCCAGTTGGGCGAGATTGCCGTTGGCATGCGCTTGTCTCAGTGTGGCAATCCGCAGCGGCGTGTCGGTGCGATATAGCGCTGACAGTTCGGCAAAATCGGCGCCGAACATCCGCCGCACCGTA